>CAZNUK010000037.1:7295-21777 GCA_964576255.1 uncultured Butyrivibrio sp. | reverse complement strand
CATGCTAGTTGTGGGATTTTGAACCTTTATTAACTGTCAAAGACGGGATTATATAATAATTGGTAAGAATTAGTCAAGATTATACCTACCCATAGATGAAAAACTCCGGTCAAAAATGACCGGAGTAGTAAGCGTGTTATCAGATTATGAATTTTCCATCATAGAAGCGGATAATTCGTGAATCTGTTTAGTATCATCAACAACCTGGGTGATGTGGTCTTTATAGTCAGACATTGCATCAACGATTGAGTTAACAACGGATTGATTCTCTCTGGAGCAGGTACTCATTATTGCTATTTTTTCCTTTAATTCATCAAATACGGAGTTAACGCTGTTAACATT
Source organism: uncultured Butyrivibrio sp. (assembly GCA_964576255.1). Taxonomy (GTDB): domain Bacteria; phylum Bacillota; class Clostridia; order Lachnospirales; family Lachnospiraceae; genus Eshraghiella. The sequence goes on along the minus strand of CAZNUK010000037.1, from coordinate 21,435 downwards.
GTCGTTCTGAGCTTCAATATTACTATAGAGGGACTCAAACTGTGTGATTAATCCATCAAAACCTGTCTCCAGACCACTTAACTTATCAAGCGAGTCGTTGATAGCAGTGGTACTTTCTTCAAGACGTGCGGTAGTAAGCTCGATTTTGTTCTTGATTTCGTTAACAACTACAACTACCTGCTCAGAACATGCATTGCTGTCAACGGCAAGATCCTGAACCTTGTTGGCTACTACGGAGAAGCCTTTGCCTGCCTCTCCGGCTCTTGCGGACTCGATAGAAGCATTTAAAGCAAGCATCTTGGTGCTGTTGCTAATGGTTGTAAGCTGTTCGGTAACAGTTGAAATTTCTTTAACATGCTCTAACAGCTGTGCAAAAACTGCGTTAATATCATCAAGGGTGACCTTAACTGAGTGGAAATGCTGATCCATTTCCTGAATGTCCTGCTTGTTAGCAGCCAGAGCTGTTTCAACATTTTTAACCTCACTATTAAGGGCGTTAATCTGTTCGCCACTAATCTGCACATACTTCTGTGCATTATTACAGGATTCTTCAACCTCAGTGGTCCCTCTGGAAATCTCTTCTGAGCCACGCTTTAATTCTGAAGCGTTGTTTTCAAGTTGTTCATTAACATCTGACAAAGCAGTAAGACGCTGGCTTGAATTCTGGTAGTTATTTTCCAATTCTTTTCCCACATTGGTCATAGACTCAACTAAGGAAGCCGCTTCATCAGCCTTTATCTGGGACATATTAATAAATGCTCGTCCTCTGTTAATAAGACACATCATAAGAAATGCACATAAATCAAAAATTACCACACACATTATGTACTGTGAAAGTGGGTCCGCTTTTTCTGGATGAACCAAATACAGAATAACAAATATAATTGTGGTTAAAAGTGTCTGCACCATAGTGTACATTGGCTCTAAATACATACCTGATAAAGCAATGATAGCCAGAAACAGTGGAAAATCATCACTGTAAAAATTTCCGCTGTTAAGTGAAATTATGGTAGCCACTATAATTAGTGCGATACTTACAACAAACTGCTTAATATACTGGGAAAACTTCATACGATGCATAATCAGCATTATAACCGCAAATACTCCAATACTTATTCCTACGGTTACAGCACCTACAATACTTTTGCTGATTAAGTTCTTTATAAGAAAAAGTGCGCCAACTCCAATGGTTATAATAAGCATAAGCTTGTAAATGTTCTCCTGTGTTACAGGAGACTTAGGTTGATTTTTTACATTATTCATATAGACACCTCGCATATTATTTTTTAAACACATTTATAAAAATATTATATAATAATTTTAAATAAATTCATATGAACTATAGTAGCGGTTTTACGCTGTTTTGTCGAAAAAAATCCCCGGCGCCAATAAGGAACCGGAGATAAGTATTATTTGTCGTTTTCGGCATGCTTCATAGCACGAACCTTTAAAGAAAGTCCGAAGAGATTAATGAAGCCTTCTGCATCATGGTGGTCATATAAATCACCTGTTGTAAATGAAGCAATTGATTCATTATATAATGAATATGGAGAAGCTGTACCTGCTTTGATGATGTTACCCTTGTAAAGCTTGAATTTAACTTCACCTGTTACATATTCCTGAGTCTTCTCGATGAATGCCTGAACTGCTTCACGAAGAGGTGTGAACCACTTGCCTTCGTATACAATCTGGGCAAACTTATTACCCATATCCATCTTAAGAGTAGTAGTATCTCTGTCAAGAATTAATTCCTCAAGCTGCTGATGAGCTTCGTAGAGAATTGTTCCACCAGGAGTCTCGTATACACCACGGGATTTCATACCTACTACACGGTTCTCAACGATGTCAACGATTCCAATACCATGTTTACCGCCAAGACGGTTTAATTCGCGGATAATATCGCTAACCTTCATTTCTTTGCCGTTAACTGATTTTGGAACACCCTTTTCAAATGTCATAGTAACATATTCGCCCTCTTCAGGTGCCTTCTCAGGAGTAGTTCCAAGTACAAGAAGGTGGTCATAGTTAGGCTCGTTAGCCGGTTCCTCTAATTCAAGACCCTCATGGCTGATATGCCAGAGGTTACGGTCACGGCTGTAGCTTGTGTCAGCAGAAAATGGAAGGTCAATTCCGTGCTGTCTGCAGTATTCGATTTCCTCTTCACGAGAATTCATTGTCCACTTATCATTTCTCCAAGCAGCAATAATCTTGATGTCCGGAGCAAGTGCCTTAATAGTTAATTCAAAACGAATCTGGTCATTACCCTTACCTGTTGCACCATGACAAATTGCTGTAGCACCCTCTTTACGAGCAATTTCAACAAGACGCTTAGCAATTACCGGTCTTGCCATAGATGTACCAAGAAGGTATTTGTTCTCGTATACAGCATGTGCCTGCACACATGGAACAATATATTCATCACAGAACTCATCTGTTAAATCTTCTATGTATAATTTGGAAGCGCCACTTGAAAGAGCTCTTTCCTCGAGTCCGTCTAATTCCTCTTCCTGACCGCAGTCTGCACATACACAGATAACTTCGTAATCAAAATTTTCTTTTAACCATGGAATAATGGCAGTGGTATCAAGTCCACCGGAATATGCAAGAATAACTTTTTCTTTCATATTAAAATGCCTCCTAAAAATTTTTTGTTCAAGGATTAATATACAACAGTTGGATATTTTATGCAATATAAAAATAAAGAAAAATGTATAAAAATAAAAAGTTCTTGCATATTATGCATTGAAAATGTATAATCATTCACATAAAAGCATTTTATATAGAAAAAATACCCGAAAAAGCCTTTACATTGTGCTTTTTAGGTACTAATATCTAAGAAGAGAAAAAATGGAGGAATGGAAATGGAAATTGTTAATGGCGGTGTTACCGCAGCAAATGGTTTTAAGGCGAATGGTCTTAATGCAGGAATTAAAAATAACATTAAAAAAGATATGGCGCTTGTATATAGTGAGGTGCCTTGTAAGGTGGCAGGAACTTTTACCACTAATAAGGTACAGGCTGCTCCGGTTAAATGGGATAAGATGATTGTTGAGGAGGCTGATATGGCTCAGGCTGTAGTTATTAACAGCGGTGTTGCCAATGCCTGCACAGGAGTGGAAGGATATGAATATTGCCGTCAGATGGCAGCAGGGGTGGCAGCCAAATTTAATATAGAAGAAAATAACGTTTTGGTAGCATCAACAGGAGTAATTGGTAAGCAGCTTCCTATGGATGTTATTATGAAGGGCATAGATGAGCTTCCAAATGGACTTGGTGATGATACTTCACATGGAACTCTTGCAGCGGAAGCGATTATGACTACAGATACCCGTTCTAAGGAAGTGGCTGTTCAGGTTGAGATTGATGGTAAGACAGTAACAATCGGTGGAATGTGTAAGGGTTCGGGAATGATTCATCCTAATATGTGCACCATGCTTTGCTTTATTACAACTGACTGTTGCATCAGTAAAAAAATGCTTCAGAAAGCTTTAAGACATTGTATCGATGATACTTTTAATATGATTTCCGTTGATGGGGATACCTCTACTAATGATACAGTTCTTCTTATGGCAAATGCACTTGCAGATAATAAGAAGATTATTGCTCAGGATAATGATTATAAGATTTTTTATAATGCTTTATTCTATGTATGTGAGGAGCTTTCCAAAAAAATTGCCGGTGATGGCGAGGGTTGTACCTGTCTTTTTGAGGTGCAGGTTAAGAATGCACTTTCTAAGGAAGATGCCAGAGCAATGGCCAAATCCGTTGTAATGTCCAGCCTTACTAAGGCAGCGGTATACGGACATGATGCCAACTGGGGAAGAATTCTCTGTGCCATGGGATATTCCGGTGCAGAATTTGACCCTGAATTAGTTGATATATATTTTGAAAGTGCCAATGGCAAGCTTAAGATTGTAGAGGATGGCAGAGCTACCGATTACAGTGAGGAAAAAGCAACAGAGATTTTGTCTGCTGAGCATGTAGTTGCAATTTGTGATTGCAAGCAGGATAAATTCAACGCAACTGCCTATGGCTGCGACTTGACACATGAGTACGTTAATATCAATGCAGATTACAGATCATAAGGAGAAAAAGATGATTAACTTAGATAATGAATTAGCCAAAGCAAATGTGCTTATTGAAGCACTTCCATACATCCAGAAATTCAACCGTAAGATTATCGTTGTTAAATACGGCGGAAGCGCAATGGTTGATGAGGAACTTAAGAAAAAAGTTATTGAGGACGTTGTGCTTCTTAAATTGGTTGGTTTTAAGCCTATTATTGTTCATGGCGGTGGTAAGGAAATCAGCCGTTGGGTTGACAAGGTGGGAATGGAGACTAATTTTGTTAATGGTCTTCGTGTAACTGACGAGCCTACAATGGAAATCGCTGAGATGGTTCTTAATAAAGTTAATAAAAGCCTCGTAAATCTTATCCAGGAATTAGGAGTTAAAGCTTGTGGTGTTAGCGGCAAAGACGGCGCTATGCTTAAAGTTGAGAAGAAGCTTTCTAATGGACAGGACATTGGATATGTAGGAGAGATTACAGAAGTGGATGCCAAGCTTATACATACACTTCTTGAGAATGATTTTCTTCCGGTTATCTGTCCTACAGGTGTGGATGAGGATTTTAACACCTACAACATTAATGCGGATGATGCTGCCTGTGCTATTGCCAAGGCGGTTAATGCCGAGAAGTTAGCCTTCCTTACAGATATTGAAGGTGTGTATAAGGATAAGGATGATCCAACCACACTTATTTCAGAGTTAGACCTTGATGAAGCAGATGAGCTTATTAATGACGGATATATTGGCGGAGGAATGTTGCCAAAGCTTAATAACTGTATTGATGCTATTAAGAATGGTGTTTCCCGCGTTCATATTATGGATGGAAGAATCCCACATTGTATTCTTTTGGAAATCTTTACCCACAAGGGAATTGGTACAGCCATAATTAACAAAGGAGCTGAAAGATTTTATGACAAAGACAAATAATATAATTAATACTGTAGAAGAAAATGTAATTCACACATATAACAGATATCAGGTTGCCCTTGATAAGGGTGAAGGAATGTATCTGTATGATGTGGAAGGTAAAAAATACTTGGATTTTGGGTCAGGTATCGGTGTTTTTGCATTGGGATATGGCAATGAGAAGTATAATGTAGCCATTAAAAATCAGATTGATAAATTAGTTCATACTTCTAATTACTTTTATAATGAGCCTGCTGCCAATGCAGCAAGCAAGCTTACTAAGGCTTCAGGTATGGAAAAAGTGTTTTTTACCAATAGTGGTGCAGAGGCTGTAGAGGGTGCTCTTAAAATAGCTAAGAAATATGCGCATATCACTAAAAAGACACAGAATTGTGAAATAATAGCTATGGAGCATTCATTCCATGGCAGAACAATCGGTTCTTTATCGGTAACGGGTAATGCTCATTACAGAGAGGCTTTTGAGCCTTTGATGCCGGGAGTTCGTTTTGCTACCTATAATGACCTTGACAGCGTTAAAGCACTGGTTAATGACAATACGGCAGCTATTATCATGGAAACAGTTCAGGGCGAGGGCGGCATAAGACCTGCCACCAAGGAATTTATTAAGGGCGTAAGACAGCTTTGTGATGAGAAGGATATTCTTCTTATTCTTGATGAAATTCAGTGTGGAATGGGAAGAACCGGATGGATGTATGCGTACCAGAAGTTTGGAATTATGCCGGATGTTCTTACCAGTGCCAAGGCAATGGGCTGTGGTGTGCCGGTAGGTGCTTTTATGGCATCTAAGAAGGTATGTGATGTGCTTGTAGCGGGTGACCATGGAACTACATATGGTGGTAATCCTCTTGCTGGTGCTGCAATATCCATTGTAATGGATTTGTTTGAGGAGCTTAACATCACTGACAATGTTAAGGTGGTTGGTGAATATTTGTATGACAGACTTGAGGAGTTGAAAAACAGACATCCTGAAATTGTAGACCATAGAGGTGTTGGTTTTATTCAGGGATTAGAGTTTGATAGGCCTGTTAATACTATAATTGCAAAATTACTTGACGAGGGCTTAATTACTTTTGCAGCAGGTGCCAATGTAATTAGATTTATTCCACCACTTATTGCCGAGAAATCACATGTGGATGAGATGATTGAGATACTTGAAAAAGCCCTTTAGAAAGGAAATGCATATGAAAAAAATAATAGCTATCATTTTAACAACTGCAATGGCTGTGACTTTATCTGGCTGTAATATTGCCTATGAGTCTGAATTGGCGTCAACCGAGGAAAATGAAATTGTTAATGATGCAGATATTGTAATTGATTTTTGCTATACAAGTGAGGTATACACGGAATATTTTGAATTCTGCGAAGAAGAATTTGAAAAGCAGAATAAAAATGTAGATATAATACTTCATTGCAAAACTGAAAATATGGAGTATCTGGATGATATAGCTAACACCACATATACGGAGGAATCCTTTATGGATGTGTATATGCTCTCGGACAGTAATCTCGGTACTGCATATCTTGCAGGTGTTGCGGCTAAGAATACATTTGGTGTGTTTTCCAAGGAGAACTATTGTGAGACAGCACTTAATGCTTGCAGCTACGGGGATTATCTTGTAGGATATCCTTTGAGCTATGATACCACATTTTTTATCTATCGCTCCGATTTGTTAACCGGGGAGAGCGTAAAGACTTATTATGACCTTAAGCTGTTTTCGGATGAAGCGGATTATTCGGCTGAGGAATATATGATGATTGAGGCTATCTTTAAATGTGATATTAATGATATTTTTAATGTTTATGGATTCGTTGGAGATGGAATTAATATCGGAGGTAGTAATGGTTCGGATGCTTCCATGGTGGATGTGTATAACGAGAAAACAGCCAGACTGTCTGAGGAATATCTGGCACTTTTGGAGTATTTCAGTATTGATATGAATGAAGAATATGATGAGATTCTCACCAAGTTATTGGAGGGAAGATATATCTCTACCATTGCCAGTACATTAAGTCTTGATAAAATTAATGAATCTGAATTACCTTTTGGAATTGAGGAGATTCCTAATTATTCAGCAGCACTGGAGACAGCTCCGCTTTCAATTACCCAGTGTGTAGTGGTGAATTTGTACTCACCATATAATGAAGTAGCATCTGATTTTGCAAGATTTGTTACTTATGAGGCTGCGCCATATTTGTATGATTTGTCTTCTAAATTATCAGCACGTAAGACAATAGATTATGCTGATGATACCTTGGAAAAAATTTACAGCTCTTATGAGAAGGCTTCCATCAAAAATAAATTGCAGTATGGTGAACAGTTTTATCCACTCGTGGAAATAGCAATGCATAATATTGCGAACGGAAATTCAGTAGAAGAAGAATTAACCAATGTGCAGGAGCATATGAAAACACAATTAGATTAATGAATTAAACCTCCATAAAATGTGTACACTATAATCAAACATTTTTGTGGAGGTTTTTATGTGGGGAATATTTATTGCACTTTTGTCAGGATTATTAATGAGCGTGCAGGGAGTATTTAATACGGGTGTTACCAAACAATCCGGAATCTGGTTGTCAGCGGGATTTGTTCAGCTTACGGCTTTTTTGGTATGTGTTGTGGCGTGGTTAGTTACCGGAAGGGAAAAAATATCTTCATTATGGGAGGTTACACCTAAATATTTGTTGCTTGGTGGTGTGATAGGTGCTTTTATTACCATTACCGTTATTAAGGCAATGGAGGGACTCGGACCTGCCAAATCAGTTATGTTGATTGTTATTATGCAGATTATTTCAGCATATCTGATAGAACTTTTTGGAGTTTTTGGAGTGGAGAAGGCAGAATTTTCATGGGGAAAGGTTATCGGTGGACTGATTGGAATCGCTGGAGTTGTAATTTTTTGTCTTAGTGGACAAAATAATTCTGTAAAATAAGAAAAACAGTTGTATTTATTTCTTCGATTAGATAAAATGATAGTATGCGTAAAAAGACTGCTTTAGATAGGAGCAGTTATGAAAAATAAACAGGTTTATATTGCAGTTGTGGTTGCCTTGTGTGTGGTGGCAGCCGGAATTGCATACATATTAAGCAGGGAGTCGGATGTGGAGCCCACTGTTATTACAGAAGCGTCTTCGGAGACCGTTTCTGACATAGAGGTTACTTCTACTGAGGCGGATATTATTTATGTCTATGTGTGTGGACAGGTGAATTCTCCGGGAGTAGTAATCCTTAATGCCGGTGCAAGGGTGTATGAGGCTATTGCGGCAGCCGGAGGAATGACAGGTGACGCGTTAGTTAATGCTGTTAATCAGGCAGAGACTGTTACAGACGGACAGATGATATATGTTCCGGGCATTGGGGAGGAATATGTTATAGAGACATCTTCCCTGGGAGATGGGCTTGTTAATATTAACACAGCAGGTGTGGACGAGCTTATGACCTTGCCGGGGATAGGAGAGTCCAGGGCTAATGCGATTATAGATTACCGGGAAAGCGCCGGTGGTTTTTCTACTATTGAAGATATTATGCTGGTTTCAGGAATTAAGGAGTCAGCATTTAGTAAAATTAAAGATTACATTAAGATATAGAATTAAGGAGGCAGCAGAATATGAGCAGGGTACTCGTAGTTGATGATGAAAAATTAATTGTTAAAGGAATCAAGTTCAGTCTGGAGCAGGACGGAATGGAAGTTGATTGTGCCTATGATGGGGAAGAGGCACTTAACTTTGCTCGTAATAATGAATATGACATTATTATACTTGATTTGATGCTTCCTAAGATTGATGGACTGAGTGTGTGCCAGCAGATTAGGGAATTTTCAGATATGCCTATAATTATGCTTACAGCCAAGGGCGAGGATATGGACAAGATTATGGGTCTGGAGTATGGCGCAGATGATTACATAACCAAGCCTTTTAATATTCTTGAGGTTAAAGCAAGAATGAAGGTTATTATGAGACGTAATAATAAGAATGCCAGCCGCACAGATAACGGCAGATATATTATTTCCGGTGACCTTAAGTTGGATAAGGATGGAAGAAGATTATATATTAAGGAGAAGGAGATTAACCTTACAGCTAAGGAGTTTGACGTATTGGAGCTTCTGGTTCTGAATCCTAATAAAGTGTACGGAAGGGATAATCTTCTTAACATTATCTGGGGGTATGATTATCCTGGGGATGCCAGAACTGTGGACGTTCATATCAGAAGACTCAGAGAGAAAATCGAGGAGACTCCTTCAGAGCCAAAATATGTTCATACCAAATGGGGTGTGGGCTACTATTATGCTGAGAATTGAAGCAATGTGCCATTTGTGGAGCATGTATAGATGAAGACTAATAAATTACAACATTTTTTAAAAAGAATAATAAGTGTACGAGTTTTAATCTTTGTAGCAATTATAATATCAACTATTGTACCGCTGTTAGTCGTAGGGAAAATAACTGTGTCAGGCTACAGAAGTCAGGCAGCCCAGAATCTGGTAATAGACATTAAGGAGCAGTGCAATTTACTGGCTGCGGATATTGCCAGCGGTGCGTATTTGGCGGACCAGAGTTCTGAGTATGTTAATGCGGAACTGGAGCAGATTACACAGATATATTCTCTCAGAATACTGATTTTAAACAGTGATTTTAAAATTGTTAAGGATAATTATTTGTTTGAAGAGGGCAAAACTCTCGTGTGCCCTAAAGTGATTAATGCTTATAAGGGAACTGTAAGTACGGAATTTTACGATAAATATAGTTATGCGGAAATTTTTATGCCAATATACAGCTTGGATAATTCCAAGGTTATTGGTGTTATTTGCGTTACTGTAACAGATATGCAGATGGCTGATAATACAGAGTATTTTAACCGTTTTTTTAGTACTGTAATTTTGGTTGTGGTTATTCTGTCACTGGCTTTTGCATTTGCTTTTTCAGAGCTTTTAATAAGACCTCTTAACAGTCTTAATAAATCCATTCTGGATATTTCCAATGGTAAGACAGAAGACCGGGTTGAGGGAAGAAGCTTATATGAATACAATACAATATCCAATTCCGTTAACGTTATGTTGGACAGAATTAAAGTTTTGGATCAGTCCAGACAGGAATTTGTATCCAACGTATCCCATGAATTAAAGACGCCTATGACTTCAATGAAGGTATTGGCAGATTCCCTGCTTAGTCAGGATAATATACCGGCAGAGATGTATAGGGAATTTATGGAGGATATTGTTGCGGAAATCGACAGAGAGAACCATATTATCAGCAGTCTTTTGACTATGGTTAAATATGACAAATCCAAGGCTGACATGGAGGTTTCTACGGTTAATGTTAATGAGCTTATTGAGCTTATTTTAAAGAGGCTTCGTCCTATTGCCGTCACCAAGAATGTTGAGCTTGTTCTGGAGAGCTACAGACCGGTTGTGGCGGAAATTGATGAGGTTAAGCTGACACTTGCCATAACCAATCTGGTTGAAAATGCTATCAAATACAACGTTGAAAACGGTTGGGTGCGTGTATCCATTAATGCGGACCACAAGTATTTTTATATCAAAATATCAGATTCGGGAATTGGAATCCCTACGGATAACGTGGAGCAGATTTTTGACCGTTTCTACAGAGTGGACAAGGCAAGAGCCAGAGAAACAGGTGGCACTGGTCTTGGACTTTCCATTACTAAGAGTGTAATACAGCTTCATAAGGGCGTTATTAAGCTGTACAGTAAGGAGAATGAGGGAACAACCTTTACTGTAAGAATTCCTCTGTATTACAGTCAGAGTGGAGGTGAACAGTAATGAAAAAATATCTGATGTTATTATGCATAATGATGACGTTTCTTTTATCCTCCTGCAATAATAAGCTGGATGAGGTGGAGGAGGCCGAGGGCTACAACATATATTATCTTGCGGCGGATGGGATTACTTTGGTGACTGAAAAATATGAAACTGAGGAAACTAACGTAAATGTTCTTGCCAGAGATTTGTTAAATCGTATGTATCTTCCTGAAACGGAGGGATACCTGACTGCTTTTCAGGGGAATTTTTACATGGCAGACGTAGTTGTGGACGAAAAGGTTGTTTACGTACATTTTTCCGAAGATTACTACGGAATGGACGACGTTAAGGAGGTTCTTTTCAGAACTGCAGTGGTTAAGACTCTTTGCCAAGTTAAGGACATTGAATATGTGTCCTTTTATATTAAGGAACAGCCTTTGATTAATGATACAGGCAATGTAGTGGGGCTTATGTCCGCTAATGATTTTGTTCTGAATATGGATGATTCCCATGAGACTGTTCAATGGGCGGAGGTGCCGTTATACTATGCCAACTCTACCGGAGAGGGGCTTATCTGCGAGAATAAAAATATCGCCTATAAGGTTAACGTATCCTTGGAGCAGGCAATAATAGAACATCTTATTGAAGGTCCTGACAGCAAAAATGGCAAATCAGCCTTGCCAAAGAACTTGAAAATTCTCGGTGTGTCAACTAAGGATGGTGTCTGCTATGTTAATTTTGACGCTGCATTTCTTGATACTATCGTGGATGTGTCAGCGGATGTAACTATATACTCCATTGTTAATTCTTTATGCGAGCTTTCTAATGTCAAAAAAGTTCAAATAATGGTTAACGGTGCGGCGGAGAGTACTTTTAGAGAAAAATATCCTTTAACAACAATTTTTGAGAGAAATCTTAATCTCGTGACTGATAATGAAGCGCTGCCCACAGAATAGGTGGTGTTACTATCAAAAGACCTTTTGTAGGAATTACAGCATACCTGCTCATGGGTATTGGAATATACTTATGGGCGGGTGTGGCTGTTTTAATTATTATATTTTTATCTTTTTTTCTTATTACTTTATGGAAGGTGTTCCATAACAAAATTTCTCCAATATATCAGATTTTCCCCATTTTGATTATTGTAGGTTATGTTTTAATGAATTTTCATAGTAGTACTGATGCTTTGTGTGGCAACTATGAGGTTGTTGGCACTGTCAAAAAAGTGCAAAGCACGGAGTATGGTTATAAGCTGTGGCTAAAAGATGTGTCAGCTCAGGCGGTAGGAGTGGGCGTTGATAGCACTAGAGATGCCATTGCTTATGTGGACCAATCTTTTAACCGTGGTGATGTAGTAGCTATTAAGGGCGAATGTTCTACTTTTGATTGCGCCAGAAATCCCGGTGAGTTTGACGTGGCAAAATATTATAAAAGTCTTAAGGTGGATTACAAAATATATGGGGAATCCGTGACGGTTATTAAAAAAAATTCCAATTTCATATATACATTTGCGGATAAAATATCAGATAAATTAACAAACTGCTTTTATACAATAGCGGAGGATAAATACGCTTCTGTTATGTGTGCAATGCTTCTTGGAAACAAGGATGACTTGGACGGGGATATATATGATTTGTTTTCTGCCGGAGGAATTGGGCATATTCTGGCAATCTCCGGTCTGCATATTTCTATCATAGGTATGGGTTTGTATAAATTTATAAAGCGGCTGGGAGCAGGGTATGTTCCGGCAATGTGTATTAGTGGAGCCATCATTCTGTTTTATGGTGTTATGACAGGTAATGGTATTTCTACGGTCAGAGCTTTAATAATGTTTTTGCTGGCTGTGTATGCTAATGTGGTGGGACGTACATATGACCTGGTATCTGCCGCATGTTTTGCCGGGTTTTTAATGCTCTTGGATTCGCCTATGCTGGTATATAATGGAGGTTTTTGGCTGTCTTTTATGGCTATTGCAGGCATTGGGGGAATTAATCCTGTAATTACTAAAATATTTGATGTCAGGAATTCGCTTATAAAATCTCTGGTGGGAGGATTGTCCGTTCAGCTTGCAACTGTACCGGTAATTATGTATCTGTATTACGAGATTCCGACTTATTCCATTCTTCTTAATCTGGTGGTAATTCCTCTAATGACGTATGTAATGGTGTGTGCTCTTTTGGGTGGTGTTCTTGGTTGTTTCAGTGAATGGCTTGGCAGACGTTTTATTGGACTGCCTGTATACATATTGAAACTATACGAGTTTTTGTGTGAAAAAAGTCTTGCTTTGCCCGGTGCCCAGTGGATATGTGGCAAACCCGAATTATGGCAGGTGTTTTTGTACTATGGTCTGCTGTGGTTTTTCTTGTGGCTTGTTAGTAATAAGTGCCAAAAACGTTATTTTGCAGGGGTTTTGGTGGCTTTTTTAGTTATTATATTTAGATTTAATAATTCGTTTGAGGTGGTTTTTCTGGATGTTTCACAGGGAGATGGAATATTTATACGTACAGACAAGGCGACGTATCTGGTGGATGGTGGCAGTAGTGATAATGATGCTTTGTATGAATATACGTTGCGGCCTTTTTTGATGTCGGAGGGGGTTAGTGTAATTGATTATGCTTTTGTAACTCATCCGGATGAGGACCACTGTAGCGGACTAAAGGACTTACTTTTTGAGGGCAAGATTGAGGTTAAGGTATTGGCTTTGCCTTATATTTCAGAGCCGGATGAGGCTTATATGGAACTGGTATCTCTTGCAAGGGATGCAGGAGCTGATGTGATAACCTTGTGTGAAGGAATGACTATGTCTGACGGAGAAATTGGTATTACCTGTCTGAATCCGGCCAAAGATTATGTAGCTTCAGACCGCAATAGCTATTCCACTGTACTTAAGGTTAGCTATGGTGAGTTTGATATGTTGTTAACGGGGGATATTTCTTCTAAGGAGGAAGCTTTGTTGGAAGATTTGGAGGAAGTGGAGCTGCTTAAGGTTGCTCACCATGGTTCAAAGTATTCATCTGATGAGTCTTTTCTTGCTTTGACAAGTCCCAAGATAGCGGTGATTTCCTGTGGTGAGGGGAACTCGTATGGTCATCCCCATCAAGAAACTCTGGATAGGTTATCGGCATGTGGCAGCAAAGTGTTGGTAACGGCAAATGAGGGGGCTGTGTTGGTTAGTGTTGGCAAAGAGGTGAAGGTGCGAGGGTATGTGAAGTGAGGGGTGGGGAAGTGAGTGGGACCCCCACCCAACTTGCTTTTTGGAACTTAAGAGGGGCGATATAGTCCATTGCTATCCCCACCTAACGCAAGAAAAGTGAAATGTGAGGGGTGGGGGAGTGAGTGGGACCCCCACCCAACTTGCTTTTTGGAACTTAAGAGGGGCGATATAG
>CAZNUK010000037.1:3070-7195 GCA_964576255.1 uncultured Butyrivibrio sp. | reverse complement strand
TCCATTGCTATCTCCACCTAACGCAAGAAAAGTGAGAAGTGAGGGGTGGGGAAGTGAGTGGGTAACCCCACCCAACTTGCTTTTTGGAACTTAGGAGGGGTAATACAGTCCATTGCTACCCCCACCCAACGCAAGAGAATGAACTTGTGAGGGGAGCCGCAGCTCATCGCTGCCCCCACCCAACGCAAGAAAATGAACTTGTGAGGGGTAACACAGCCCATTGCCGCCTCCATACATAACGAAAAAACAAAAAAAGTGGGATGGACAAGCGTAGCAGCAGTCCCACCAACAGACAAAAAACAGAAAAGGAATCATAATGTAAAACAAGGAGGAAGAATTATGCAGACAATTGAATCAATACTTAAGAAAGAACTGTGCCAATTAAGAGCAATAGTAGATGTTATTAATAAAAGGAATAAAAACGTACCGGAAGGGCATGTGCGTATTAAAAAGAAGGGAAATAAAGTGGAGTATTATTACAAAACAAAAGATAGTAGCCGCAACAGCTTTGGTCGTTACCTCAAAAAAAGTGAACATAACCTTGCAATACGTCTTGCACAGAAAGATTATGATGCTCATGTTTTAAAAAATGCAGAAAAAAGAATTAAGGCAATTGAAATGTTTTTGGACAAATATGAAAAAACAAGCTTGAAATTATTATATGAGAATACTAATGAATATCGTAGAGAAATGGTGAAGGTTCCAATGATATCAGATGAGGAATATGTTCGGATATGGCAAAAGGTGGAATATCAGGGAAAGTCCTTTAAAGATGAAGGGAGTGTGATAATTACGGAAAAAGGAGAGCGTGTCAGGTCCAAGTCTGAAAAAATAATTGCAGATAAGCTATATTCATTGGGGATACCATATCGATATGAATATCCGCTTTTATTGCAGGGGAGTGTGAAAATGTATCCTGATTTTACTATTTTAAAAATGCCTGAAAGAGAGGAGGTTTATTTGGAGCATTTTGGAATGATGGATGATGGCGATTATGTGGATAAAACGATGTTTAAACTTAGTACGTATGAGAGAAATGGCATCTTTATTGGTGTGAATTTGTTCATAACTTGTGAAAGTGGTAAATCTACAATTAATACAAGAGCACTGGACAAAATGATTAAAAAACTTTTTTGTGCTGAATAAAAAATATACCAGCTCAACCTTTAGTGTGGTATAATCAAAATAATTCTAAATGGGACGGCATTTATATGAAAAAAATCAAGCAGCATATTAAGGATGAACAATTTGCAAAGGCATATTTATTGTATGGTGAAGAACGTTATCTTGTAAGAAACTACAAGAATATGCTCAAAGAAGCTATTTGTCAGGAAGAGTCTATGAATTTTTCTTATTATGAAGGTAAGGATATTTCTGTTAATGAGCTTAAAGATGTGGCTATGACATTGCCTTTTTTTGCGGAGAGAAGACTTATTATTATAGAGAATAGTGGTTTTTTCAAAAATGCATCGGAAACAGTAGTGGATATTGTTAAGGAAGCGCCGGAGACGACTTTTTTTGTGTTTGCGGAGAGCGAGGTTGACAAGCGAAACCGTATGTATAAGGCCATTAATGAGCTGGGGTATGTCTGTGAGATGAAGCAACAGACGGAGGAAGACTTGCGACGTTGGGCTTTGAAGATATTTATGGATGCAGGCAAAAAAATCACAGGCAACGATATGAATTTTTTCCTTGGAATTACGGGGCTTGAGATGGACAACATATATAATGAAGCTATGAAACTGATTGCATATTGTCTCAATAAGGAGGTAGTTACAGGAGCGGATATTGAGGCAGTGTGTTCCACAAGAACTGTGGATAGAGTTTTTGATATGATTCAGGCAATGGCTCTTAAGAAAACTGATGAGGTTATGAAGCTGTACGGGGATTTGTTGGCGCTAAAAGAACCGCCAATGAAGATTTTGGCATTGATGGGCAAACAGTTTTCCCAGCTTATGGCTGTTCGCAAGCTTTTGGAGGAAGGAAGTTCCGGTAGCGTTATTGCAGAGCGATTGGGTATTCGCCCATATTTTATTAACAAATATATAGCTCAGGCAAAAGGATATACTATGGATGAGCTCAGAAGGGCAGTTGTGGACTGCGTGGAGGCTGAGCAGGGGGTTAAAACAGGTCAGACAGAGGATAAATATGCTGTTGAACTTTTGATTGTAAAATATAGCATTTAGTTTTGGGAGTTACAATGGAGAAAAAGAGATTTCACAAAGTAATTGCATTTATTGTTTTGATGGTTGTTATTATTGGGGCAGCCCTTTTGGGAATTGGAATTAATGCCCTGAACTTTCATATACAGGAAAGTCTGCCTAATCTGAAGTTTACTAAGGCTACAAAAGAGATTCAGACAACAACTTTAGCTACAACAGTATCTAATATAACCTTTGAGACAGTGACCCTTGAAGTACATATTGATAATACGGACATTAGTGATGAGGGTGATACAACACAAAATGCACAGCAATCTACCATGGAGTCCACAGAGGATGTTACGGAAGAAATACAGTCGCCGGAGGTGTCGGATATTTCCGGAACATTTGTTATAAATACTTCATGGGATGGGTATTATATGTATGACCTGATGGTGGAAAATAACAGTAGTGCTTCGGTGTCAAGCTGGGAAATTTCGGTGGAATTGCCTGCAGGAAGCAGTGTTTCTAACTATTGGTGCTGCAAATGCGCTCTTAATGGTAATGTTTTGACTGTGACACCGGAGGATTATAATGGATATATTGATGCCGGAGCTAAAATATCAGGCATTGGAATTACAATTGCTACAAATTCTAATATGACAGATATGGTGGTTAAAGGTAACCAGACTATAGTGCCTCAGGAAACTACCACTGCTAATGAAGAGACTACAAATGAAACTACACAGGGTAATTTTGATACTGACCCTTATGTACCACCTGTTTTAGAAAGTGGTACACCGGTTTCTAATCATGGAAAATTATCTTTGGACGGAACCGGACTTGTAGATTCCAAGGGGAATCCTTTTCAGCTAAAAGGGGTTAGTACCCATGGAATAGCATGGTTTCCACAGTATGTTAATAAAGAAGCTTTCAAAACCCTCAGAGATGAATGGGGTGTCAATACCATAAGACTTGCAATGTATACGGCGGAATACAATGGTTATTGTACAGGGGGAAGTCAGGCAGATTTGAGACAGCTGGTTGAAAATGGAGTGGAGTATGCCACTGATTTGGGAATGTATGTGATAATTGACTGGCATATTCTTACGGATGGTAATCCTAATACTTACAAAACAGAAGCCATTAGTTTTTTTGGAACTATGGCAGCAAAATATTGTAACTATGATAATGTAATCTATGAAATTTGTAACGAACCTAATGGCGGAGCGGACTGGAATACGGTTAGAGGGTATGCCAATGAAGTGATTTCGGCTATTAGAAGATATGATTCAGATGCCATAATCTTGGTGGGAACGCCTACGTGGTCACAGGATATTGATCAGGTGGCGGCTAATCCGGTGACTAATGGATATAATGTAATGTATACCTTGCATTTTTATGCGGCAACTCACAAAGATGATTTGAGAAATAAACTTATAAAAGCAATAGAAGCGGGAACACCGGCATTTATTTCGGAATTTAGTATATGCGATGCTTCGGGTAATGGTGGAATCGACTACACCAGTGCCAAGGCATGGAAAGATTTGATTAATAAATATAACCTTTCCTATGCAGGATGGAGTCTTAGCAATAAGGATGAGACATCTGCTTTGATTAAAAGTACTTGCTCCAAATTGTCAGAATGGACGACGGAGGATTTATCTGATGCAGGAAAATGGTTACGGGATATGATTTCAGGTACATAAGTGCCGACAAATTCGCAACCAGAGGTTGCTCATTGTCGCGGCGTCCGCCGTATGTGGCAAATATAACGAAGTGCCGACAAATTCGCAACCAGAGGTTGCTCATTGTCGCGGCGTCCGCCGTATGTGGCAAATATAACGAAGTGCCGACAAATTCGCAACCAGAGGTTGCTCATTGTCGCGGCGTCCGCCGTATGTGCCAAGTATAACGAAGTGCCGACAGATTCGCAACCAGAGGTTGCTCATTGTCGCGGCGTCCGCCGTATGTGCCAAGTATA
>CAZNUK010000037.1:0-2970 GCA_964576255.1 uncultured Butyrivibrio sp. | reverse complement strand
ATTCGCAACCAGAGGTTGCTCATTGTCGCGGCGTCCGCCGTATGTGCCAAGTATAACGAAGTGCCGACAGATTCGCAACCAGAGGTTGCTCATTGTCGCGGCGTCCGACGTATGTGCCGAATATAACGAAGTGCCGACAAATTCGCAACCAGAGGTTGCTCATTGTCGCGGCGTCCGCCGTATGTGATAAAATATAAAAACTCCTACACACAAGCGAGCTTGCAGTAGGAGTTTTTATATTTTATCACGCACTTCTTTCTTTAACACGCAAAAAGAAGACGGGCAGCCACCGTCTTCCTAATTAATTATTAATTCATAGCGTTTACAAGATTAGTTAAACGAGAAACCTTTCTAGCAGCTGTGTTCTTGTGGTATACACCCTTAGAACATGCCTTATCGATTTCTGTTGTAGCAACCTTAAGAGCTTCAGCAGCAACTGCCTTATCGTTAGCCTCTACTGCAGCTTCAACCTTCTTGCTTAAAGTCTTAACCTTAGACTTAATCGCTTTATTCTTCTCAGTCTTAATCTGTGTTACTAAAATTCTCTTCTTAGCAGATTTAATGTTAGCCAATCTGTCCACCTCCGGATATTGTAAAATAATTTGTTCTTATAGTACTTTATGTTAAAACAGACACGGGCGCTTCAACATAAGCACACTAAAGTATTTTAGTATATGATTTTATTTCTGTCAATACATATTTTCAAGAAAATTGCACAAAATATTATTACTTTTGAACTGGGAGGCATTTATTTTGGAGCAAATGAATATAAGAACGGATTTAGCCCTTGAAGCCAGAAATAACCTGTCAGAGGAAGACAGTATTATAAAGGGGATAAAAGTGTCTTCGGAAAGAGATTCGGAGAATGACATAACAATCATTAAGCTTGAAGTGCTAAATAAAGCAGGCGCAACAGCAATTGGTAAGCCTGTAGGCACATATATAACTATGGAAGTTCCAAATCTCTGCAAAGAAGACGAAGGGTATCATCGGGAAATTTCCCAGGCTTTTGCAGGGGAAATTAAAAAAATGATAATGGATGTATATCATTGGGATGAAAGAACACCAAGAATATTAATTGCAGGTCTTGGAAATTCCAAAGCAACACCGGATGCTTTAGGACCAATGGTTGTATCAAATTTACTGATAACAAGGCATATTATTGAATATTGCGGTTATGATGAGGTTGAGGGTGCTTTTGCAATTACCAGTGGAATTGTGCCGGGAGTAATGGCTCAAACAGGCATGGAAGCCTCGGAAATAATATTGGCGATTGTAAAAAAAACCAAGCCGGACATTCTTATAGCAGTAGACGCACTGGCTGCAAGAGGTATTAATCGTCTGAATACAACCATACAGATTACAGATACGGGCATTGAGCCGGGCTCCGGCGTTGGCAATCACAGAATGGCAATTAATCACAAAACTATGGGAATTCCTGTAATTTCTGTCGGAGTACCTACGGTAGTGGATGCTGCTACGCTTGTATATGATGCAATCAAAAAGATTGATAATAATGAAGCAATAGGTAATGCAATGGATTTCCAGCATATGTATGTAACCTCCAAGGATGTGGATGCAATTGTGAAAAGGGTGAGCTACACCATATCCGAAGGTATAAATATTTGTATGGGGCTGACATAATAATATAAAGATAAGCATACCTTAGTAAAAAAGAATTTTTGTGCGTATGTTTAAAAAAAGACAAGTATATAGACCACTGGTAATTATGGTGGTTTTGCTGGGGTTGGTTTCAATCTATTTTTTATCACGGTATATGTGGAAAATTTGGAATAATAATGCCTTTGATATAATTACGGAGCTGGTATTTCCGGCGGGAAAACTGTATTATTCTGAGGCATCTATCCCCAGAAACAGTGAAACTACGGAGAATGCAATACAGGAGGATATGGGATTAAGAGAATTT
The DNA here is from genome assembly GCA_964576255.1 of uncultured Butyrivibrio sp. Taxonomy (GTDB): domain Bacteria; phylum Bacillota; class Clostridia; order Lachnospirales; family Lachnospiraceae; genus Eshraghiella. The sequence continues at coordinate 1,043 of CAZNUK010000037.1, read as the reverse complement.
AATTCAGTCAGAGAAACAAATCAAACAGTTAATGCGTTGACTGATTATTCTTCCGTTATAGAAAAATATTATGTAATATCTTCGTCGACAACACTTAGCGAAGATGTTCTTGATTTAGAGGAACTTATTTCGATGGATTTAACTCTAGAGCAAAATCAGGATGAACCACAGATACTTGTGTTTCACGCTCATGGACAAGAAGGGTTTGCTGACACGGAAGAAACAGGTAAAACAATTGTGGATGCAGGAGAGTATTTATGCGAGCTTTTGCGCAATGAATACGGATATAATGTAATGCATATAACGGAATCTTTTGATTTGGTTAATGGGGTTTTGGACAGGAGCACGGCATATACATATGCCAACGAACGGTTAGAGGAGATTTTAGCCGAAAATCCCAGTATTGAGGTTGTAATTGATTTACACAGGGATGGAGTGGATGAAAATACTCATCTGGTGACAGATATAGATGGACGTAAAACAGCAAAGCTTATGTTTTTTAATGGGATAAGCTATACTAATGAGCAGGGAGAATTACAGCATTTGCAAAATCCATATTTATCAGAAAATCTCGCTATGAGTTATCAGATGATGCTTTTGGGAGAAAATTTATATCCGGATTTAATGAGATGTATATACATAGAAGGATACAGGTATTGCCTGCACCACAGAGCAAGGTCCATGCTTGTGGAAGCAGGGGCGCAGACAAATACCTATGAAGAAATTCAAAATGCTATGATTCCTTTGGCAAGAATGCTGGCGCTGGAACTGGGATATGAGGAATGAGACCTTCGTAGCAGTCAAAGAGGAGGTCTCAGAGCAAAGAAGCATCCCGTGAGACTTCCAGTGAAGCCAAAGAGGAGGTCTCAGAGCAAAGAAGCATCCCGTGAGACCTCCAGTGAAGTCAAGGAGGAGGTCTCAGAGTAAAGAAGCAGCCCGTGAGACCTCCGTAGCAGTCAAAGAGGAGGTCTCAGAGCGAAGAAGTAGCCCGTGAGACCTCCGTAGCAGTCAAAGAGGAGGTCTCAGAGCAAAGAAGCAGCCGT
>CAZNUK010000036.1:0-21874 GCA_964576255.1 uncultured Butyrivibrio sp. | reverse complement strand
GTTAAAGGATGGATTTAAAAACACCAAATTACAGATGTTATTCAGAGGACAGAATATCTTAGGATATCGTCCATATGCTGATGATGTTGTAGAATATTTTGTTCAGAAGTCAATTGCCAATGGTATTGATATCATTCGTATTTTTGACTGCTTGAACGACATTCGTAACCTTGAGACTGCTGTTAAGGCAGCTAATAAGGAAAATGGACATGCTCAGGTAGCACTTTCATACACATTAGGAGATGCTTATACTCTTGATTACTGGAAAAATATTGCCAAGGAAATTGAGGATATGGGTGCAGATTCTATCTGTATTAAGGATATGGCAGGACTTCTCCTTCCAAATCAGGCTGTAGAGCTTGTACAGGCACTTAAGGAAGGTTCTAATCTTCCTATTGAGCTTCATACCCACTATACATCAGGTGTGGCTTCAATGACATGTATGAAGGCAGTAGAAGCAGGCTGTGATATCATTGATACAGCTATGTCTCCACTTGCACTTGGTACCAGCCAGCCTGCAACAGAGGTTATGGCAAAAGCATTTGAGGGAACAGAATTTGATCCTCATTTTGACCAGAATCTTCTTGCGGAAATTGCTGATTACTTTAGACCGATGAGAGAAGAGTGGCTTAAGTCAGGACTTCTTGATCCTAAGGTAATGGGTGTTAATATTAAGACACTTCTTTATCAGGTACCGGGCGGAATGCTCAGTAACCTTGTATCACAGCTTAAGGAAATGAAGGCTGAGGATAAGTACAATGAAGTACTTGAAGAGGTTCCAAGAGTTCGTAAAGATTTCGGTGAACCACCTCTTGTTACACCTTCAAGCCAGATTGTAGGTACACAGGCTGTTCTTAACGTTGTGCTTGGTGAGAGATATAAGAGTCTTACTAAGGAATCTAAGGACCTTCTCCTTGGTAAATATGGTAAGACAGTTAAACCATTTAACGAGGAGGTTCAGAAGAAAGCAATTGAGATGACTGGCGAAGAACCAATCACATGTCGTTTTGCAGATACACTTGAACCTGAACTTGCAAAGCTTGAAGAAGAGATGAAACAGTGGAAACAGCAGGATGAGGATGTATTATCCTATGCATTATTCCCACAGGTTGCAACAGACTTCTTTAAGTATAGAGAGGCACAGCAGAAGAAGATTGACCCTGCTATGGCCAAGGATGGAGCTTATCCGGTATAAAATAATTCAGGGACGAACTTTAAGTTCGTCCCTTTTAATGCAGGAAGGAAGGACCCACTAAATGGGACATATGAACAAAAATGTTTTGGAACAGATGAAGGAAAAATTTCCTAATCTGAGTAAAAGTCAGAAAAAAATTTCACATTATATTATAGAAAATCTTGATGTGGCCGCATTTTCCACCGCGGCCAAAATCGGGAAAGCCACCGGTGTCAGTGAATCAACTGTTGTCAGATTTGCTTTGACCATGGGTTATGAAGGCTTTCCTGAATTTACAGAAGCACTTGCATCCTGTGTTCGAACGAGGTTAAAAAGTGTAGATAGAATTGATATTGAAAGCAATATGAGCCGCTCCAAAATAGTAGAAAATGTATTAAGGGGCGATGCAGATAAAATTATACATACATTAGAGGAGCTTAATTCTGAGACCTTTGATATGGCAGTTGATTTAATTACCAATGCCAAAAGAGTTTACGTGGTTGGGGTAAGAAGTGCAGCACCACTTGCACAGTTTCTTGCTTTTTATTTAAGATTAATAGTAAATAATGTTGTTTTAGTTACAACTACAAGCTCCAGTGAAATGTTTGAGCAGATGTTAAGGGTTAATGAGAAGGATGTTGTTATCGGAATTAGTTTTCCTAGATATTCTATGCGTACTCTTAAAGCAATGGAATTTGCCAATAACAGAAATGCACAGGTTATAGCCATAACGGATAATATTCATTCACCTATGAATCTGTATTCATCATGTAATTTGTTTGCAAGAAGCGATATGGCTTCAATAGTGGATTCCCTGGTGGCGCCAATGTCGCTTATTAATGCTTTAATAGTGGCTTTATGCGTGCAAAATTCTAAGAAAACTGTTAAAAATCTGGAGACACTTAATGAAATATGGGAAGATTATCAGCTTACCAATAATGATGAGATAAATTATCTTGGAGAAAATCTTCTTAAGGATTTAAAGGGGCTTGAAGAATAATGTCAAATGTATTTGTTATAGGCGGAGGCGCTGCTGGGATGATGGCGGCAATATCCGCTTCCATGGCAGGGCACAGAGTTACCCTGTACGAGAAAAACGAAAAGCTTGGCAAGAAAATATATATAACTGGCAAAGGCCGATGTAATGTTACTAATGCCTGCGACACAGAGGAGCTTTTTGGCAAAATAGTAACTAATTCCAAGTTTATGTATAGTGCCATATATACTTATGATAACAGTATGGTACAGGCGTTTTTTGAAGAGGCAGGATGTCCTCTTAAAATAGAAAGAGGCAACAGAGTGTTTCCTGTTTCGGATAAATCCTATGACATCATAAATACATTAGAACGCCGAATGAAAGAATTGGGAGTTAATATATTTTTAAATCAGTCAGTTTCGGATATAATAGTTAATGATGGAGAAGCAAAGGGAATTGTTCTTGGTGGCAAAAAATTATACGCAGATTCTGTAATTATTGCTACAGGAGGTTATTCCTATCCTACAACAGGCTCCACAGGAGAAGGACATACTATGGCAAAAAAATATGGACATAAAGTAACCAAATGTGTTCCTGCTCTTGTTCCATTTAATGCCAAAGAAGAATGGGTTAAGGAATTACAGGGGTTAAGCCTTCGAAATGTCAGCGTAACTATTAGAGATAATAATAAAGTTTTGTACGAGGATTTTGGTGAGCTTTTATTTACACATTTTGGCGTAAGCGGACCAACAGTTCTTAGCGCCAGCAGTTATGTTATAGATATTATAAGAACTAAGGAGCTTGTTCTTAATATCGATTTGAAACCGGCACTTACCGAGGGTCAGCTTGATGAAAGAATCTTAAGAGATTTTGATGAAAATAAGAATCGTAATTTTTCCAATGCTTTGGATAAGCTGTTACCAAAATCTCTGATTCCTGTAATAATTGAACTTTCAGCAATTAATCCTGATAAAAAAGTCAATGAAATTAAAAAAGAAGAGCGCAAAAACTTAGTTAATCTTATTAAGAATTTTAAACTTACATTAACAGGCTTAAGAGGTTTTAATGAAGCTATTATTACCCATGGCGGGATAGAGGTTAAAGAAGTGGACCCGGGCACAATGGAATCTAAGCTTATCAAGAATCTATACTTTGCAGGAGAGATTCTTGACGTGGATGCAGTGACCGGAGGTTATAATTTACAAATAGCATGGTCAACCGGATTTCTTGCCGGTTGCTCAATAAGATAAAGGAGAAAATGAAAATGGCACATAGTATTGCAATTGACGGACCGGCAGGTGCAGGTAAAAGTACCATAGCCAAAAATATTGCCAAAGAACTTGGATTTATCTATGTAGATACAGGTGCAATGTACAGAGCTATGGCGGTATATTTTTTGGATAATAATATAGATACTGATAATGAAGTGGCAATTGAAAAAGCTTGTGAAAATGTATCTATTAACATCGTATATGATAGTGGCGTCCAACAGGTTATTCTTAATGGAGAAAATATAACCGGAAGATTAAGAACAGAAGTGGTAGGGAATACTGCATCTAAGACAGCTGTATACGCTCCTGTTAGAAAGAAACTTGTAGAGCTTCAACAACAGCTTGCAACCACTACTAATGTGGTTATGGATGGAAGAGATATCGGAACCTGCGTACTTCCTAATGCTACCTGTAAAATTTATCTAACAGCCAGTGTGGATACAAGAGCTTCAAGAAGATTTAACGAGCTTCAGGGAAAAGGTATTGTGGCTGATATTGAAGATATTAAGAAGGATATTGCTGACAGAGATTACAGAGATATGAACAGGGATGTGTCACCGCTTAAACAGGCAGATGATGCTGTGTTGGTGGATTCATCGGATATGAATATTTCTGAGGTTACAGAAGCAATTATAAGAGAATATAAAAAATCAATTTAATCAGGTGATTTAATGGAAATTATTTTGGCAAAAACAGCAGGATTTTGCTTCGGAGTAAAACGGGCAGTAGATATGGTATATGACAATGCTTTCAAAGAGAACGTATACACATATGGTCCGATTATTCATAACGACCAGGTAGTAGAAGATTTGAAGAAAAAAGGTGTTGTAATGCTTTCTGATAAGGAGGCTGTTAAGAATGCTCCTGCAGGTACTGTTATAATCAGAGCTCATGGAATCTTACAGGAGGATTATGATTACATCAGAGCTTGTGGACATCAAATTGTAGATGCCACCTGTCCTTTTGTCCTCAAAATTCATAAAATTGTTAAGGAAGCTGCTGCTGATAATAAGTTTGTTGTGATTATAGGAGATAAAAATCATCCTGAAGTTCAGGGAATAAAAAGCTGTGCAGGAGAGGACTGCGTGGTGTTAAATTCAATGGAAGAAACAGAAAAGTTTATTAAAGAATACGATTTTGAGCGAAAAGAGCTTGTAATTGTCAGTCAAACAACATTTAATTACAACAAGTTTCAAGATATAGTTGAAATTTTTCGAAAAAAAGTTTATCATAAAAGTAATGTTTTAAATACTATTTGTAATGCCACTGAAGAGAGACAGAAAGAAGCAGCAGATATTGCATCGCAAGTTGATGCTATGTTGGTTATTGGAGGTCATAACAGCTCTAATACACAGAAGCTTTTTGAGATTTGCAGCGGAATATGTAAGAATACTTATTTTATTGAAACTGCGGATGATATGGACTATTCTCTTTTGAGTGGAGCAAGCAAAGTCGGTATAACAGCCGGGGCTTCAACCCCAAATATTATTATTGAGGAGGTTCAAACGAGATGTCAGATTTAAGTTTTGAACAGATGTTAGAAGGAACATTAAAAACTATACATAATGGGGAGGTTGTTGACGGCAAGGTTATAGCAGTTAAAGAAGATGAAATTGTTCTTAACATTGATTATAAAGCTGATGGAATTATTCCACGCAATGAATATTCAAGCGTACCGGGCCTTGACCTTCGTACCGTTGTGAAGGAAGGAGATTCTATCAGAGCTAAAGTTGTTAAGGTTAATGACGGAGAAGGTTCCGTATTACTCTCATATAAGAGATTAGCAGCTGAAGCAGGTAACAAGAAGCTTGAGGAAGCATTTGAGAATAAGACTGTTCTTACAGCTAAGGTTGCTCAGGTTCTTGATGGTGGAATCACAGTTATTGTTGAGGAGACTAAGGTATTCATCCCTGCAAGCCTTGTGTCAGATACTTACGAGAAAGATTTATCTAAGTATGCAGGTCAGGAAATTGAGTTCATTATTACAGAATTCAATCCTAAGAAGAGAAGAATTATTGGTAACCGTAAGCAGCTTGTAGCAGCTAAGAAGGCCGAGATGAAGGATGCAGCACTTGCAAAGCTTTCAGAAGGTCAGGTCGTAGAAGGCGAAGTTAAGAATGTTACAGATTTTGGTGCATTTATTGACCTTGGTGGAGTTGATGGTCTTTTACATGTATCTGAGATTTCATGGGGAAGAATTGAGAACCCTAAGAAGAAATTTAAGACAGGTGATGTGGTTAAGGCATTTGTTAAAGAGATTAAGGGTGATAAGGTTGCTTTAAGTCTTAAGTTTGACAGCGAGAATCCATGGCTTAATGCTGATACCAAATATGCAGTTGACACAGTTGTAACAGGTACTGTTGCAAGAATGACTGATTTTGGTGCTTTCGTTGAACTTGAAGTTGGCGTTGATGCTTTACTTCATGTTTCACAGATTTCAAGAGAGCGCATTGAGAAGCCTGCTGATGCATTAAAGATTGGACAGCAGATTGAAGCTAAGGTTGTTGACATTAATGTTGAAGATCGTAAGATTAGCCTTAGTATGAAAGCTTTACTTCCAGAAGTTGAAGAGACTGTTGAGGAAGTAGTTGAAGAGACAACTGCTGAAGCTGATGCTGAATAATTAAGAATTTCAAAGAACCCGCTTATATAACGGGTTCTTTGTTCTAAATGGGAGTGTTACATATGTTTGAAACAGGATATGAAGAGTTTAAGACTGATATTTATCAGCTTACTAAGATTGATTTGAATGCTTACAAAGAACGTCAGATGAAACGTCGTATTGACACATTGATTAATAAGCATGGATATAAGTCATATAAGGAGTATGTTGCAGCTATCAAATCCAGCAAAGAGCTGTTTGACGAGTTTGTTAACTATCTCACAATTAATGTATCGGAATTTTATCGTAATCCGGAGCAGTGGGATTATCTTGAAAAGAAAGTTTTTCCAGAGTTAATCTCCAAATTCGGACATGGAATTAAAATCTGGAGTGCAGCTTGCTCCACAGGTGATGAGCCATATTCCTTGGTAATGCTTTTATCCAAGTTTTTACCTCTTCACCAGATTAAAATTATTGCAACAGATATTGATGAACAGGTAATTGCCAAAGCAAAAGTTGGATTATATAAGTCCACCAGCCTTGCAGCACTTCCTGAAGAATTTAAGAAAAAATATTTTACCCAGATTAATGATTCTACTTTCCAGATATCAGATGAGATTAAGAAAAGAGTAGAATTTAGGAAGCATAATCTTCTTAAGGATCCATATATTGATAAATGTCATCTTATCGTGTGTAGAAATGTTATGATATATTTTACAGAAGAGGCAAAGCAGGATATTTATAAGAAGTTTAATACAGCACTTGTTAAGGAGGGAATATTGTTTGTAGGTAGTACAGAGCAGATGACTAATTACAGAGATTTGAATTATTCCTCACCTAAATCGTTTTTCTACGTAAAAGAATAATCAAGATATTATAAGGGACATACAAAAACTCACGTTGTTCAAACATTTGTATGTCCCTTAACATTTTGTGAAGCAGTCCGCATAAGAAAAAACACAAAGCTTCCAAATGTATTATCAGCTCATCACTTAATGCTAACCACTCAAGGTAGTAATGTTTCAAAAATATGATGACAATATTTAAGAATCTCAGTTTCATTTTCAGAGAAATCCTCAACATATTCAAAATAAGAAATTTTGTCATAAAAATCTATTCGGAAGAATGGAGTAATAATTTCCTTGTATTGTGGAAGAAAAATCCCTGTTTTCTTACTGTAGCAATTGGCTGCCTTGGCTTTGGTTCTGAAATTCTTGTCCACATAAAAAGCAACACTTTTATGGATTGAACGGTCTTCCTCCGGAAGATAGTAGTAATCCTTGTAGTTAGGATAGAAGAATTTTAATTCTTCGGTATAGACCTGAACACATATTTTAATTGAGTGTTCAAAGGCAATGAAATAATAATTGTTATTACCACATGAAACTCTTGCAGGTAAAGTTTTTTTGGAATATAGAGTAATGACAACTTCCTTTTTCTCCAATGAATCCGCAGTTGTGCCAGTGTTAAGTGCAATGCTGGAAAGAGAGTATTCTCCATTTAGCAGAGCACTGTAATTAATCAATGGCAAAATTCCTAACATTCCGGTTAAGTCGTTATGATTATGAAGCAGTAAAAGTCTTAAAAGCTCGTCGGAAGGCTTGCGACAGTAGTCATTGTACACTTTAATAAGTTCTCCGCCGTTATATTTATCTTCACGATGGATTTTAAGAAATTGTTCCATTGTCTTTTGCTTAATATTGGCGGTTTTGAACAGGGTTTTGTAGCCTGAAATTATCTTGTAAATATCAATGCTGTCAACTTTATCAAAATTATGTTCAATATTGTATTGGTTGCATTTTTTAATTATGTAAGGAATATCAAAACCATTGCCATTATAGTGAACAAGGACCTTGAATTTAGTAATAAATTCCATAAAAGCGGCAATGGATTCCATCTCAAATGCCGGTTCATCCACAAACCACTGTCTGGAATAATAGTCCCCTTTATCGCAATAGATACAGCCAATGAGATACAGAGTGGATTTTTCAGGAGAGAACCCCGTTGTCTCTATATCAAAATACAAAATTTCCTCCGGATTATAAGAAGAAATTGTTTCAGGATTAAATTTGGCAGAAATAGGTCGAATGAATTCTTTCACAACTGTCAGCTCCCTTGATTTATTGCTTTAATTATACAAGTTTTTGTGCTAAAATACAATGTAGTGTAAAAAAGAGATTTTTTATGTAGAATTTTGTAAGGAAGTGAAGTAATTGAGTTTGTTAACTTTTAAGGGTGGTACCCATCCATATGATGGTAAGGAACTATCCAAGGATGCTCCAATTGAAGAATATAAGCCTGCTGGCGAATTGGTTTTTCCATTGGCACAGCATATTGGCGCACCTGCCAAACCTGTTGTTAATGTAGGGGACAGAGTTCTTATGGGACAGCTTATTGGAGAGAAAGCAGGTTTTATTTCTGCTAATATTCATTCCTCTGTTTCAGGTGTGGTTAAGAAAATTGAGCCAAGACTTGTTGCAACAGGAGGAATGGTTAATTCCATCATAATAGAGAATGATAATCTGTATGAGAAGGCTGAGCCTATACATAATATGAATCCGGAAGAGATGTCAAGAGAGGATATTATTTCTGTGGTTGAAGCTGCGGGAATTGTTGGTATGGGTGGAGCAGGTTTTCCTACTAATGTTAAGCTTAGCCCGAAGGAACCAGATAAGATTGACAGTATTATTGTTAACGGTGCTGAATGCGAGCCATATCTAACCTCTGATTACAGAAGAATGATTGAACAGCCGGAATTACTTATTAAGGGACTTAAGATGGTGCTTAAGATGTTCCCTAATGCTATTGGTTATTTTGGCATTGAGGATAATAAGCCTGAAGCCATTAAGAAGATTACAGAAGCTGCTAAGGGTGAGGAGAGAATTCAGGTTAAGGTTCTTAAGACCAAGTATCCTCAGGGTGGAGAGAGAAGCCTTATTTATGCCATTACCAAGAGAAAAATTAATTCTAAAAAATTGCCTGCTGATGTAGGTTGTATTGTTCATAACGTGGATACAATCTATGCTATTTATCATGCAGTCTATGAGGCATGCCCTTTAACTACAAGAATTATAACTGTAACCGGTGATGCAGTGACTAATCCTAAGAATTTACAGGTGTATTTAGGTACATCTTTGCAGGAATTAGTGGATGCCGCAGGTGGTTTTAAAACAGAGCCTGAGAAGATTATTTCCGGCGGTCCTATGATGGGATTTTCATTTTATGATTTGAATGTTCCGGCGGTTAAGGGAAGCTCTTCAGTGCTGGCATTTACAGCTGACCAGGTGTCTGCTAATGAGATTTCTCCATGTATCAGATGTGGAAGATGTGCATCTGCATGTCCGCAGAATCTTTTGCCAATGAAGCTGGCTTTGATGGCGGAGCATAATGAGATGGAAGAATTTAAGAAAAATTACGGAATGGAATGTGTTGAATGTGGATGTTGTTCATATGTATGTCCTGCCAAAAGACAGGTTACCCAGTCCGTTAAATCTATGAAGAAAAAAATACTTGCAGAAGCAAGAAAGAACTAGGAGGTGTAATAATGAGTGATAAATATAAAGTGTCCCAGAATCCACATGTCAGGGATAAATCCTCTACGTCACGCATCATGCTTGATGTATGTATTGCTCTTATGCCTGCCTGTGTTTTTGGCGTAATTAATTTTGGAATAAGAGCACTTGTTGTATTATTAGTTGCAGTTGCTTCATGTGTTTTATCAGAGTTTTTATATCAGAAGCTTATGCATAAGCCTATAACAATTAAGGATTTAAGTGCAGTTGTTACAGGTCTTTTACTGGGTATGAATTTACCTTCAACACTTCCTTTATGGATGGTTGTTCTTGGAAGTGTTTTTGCAATTATTGTTGTAAAACAGCTTTTTGGTGGTCTTGGTCAGAATTTTATGAATCCTGCATTAGGAGCAAGGTGTTTTCTATTAATTTCTTTTGCGGGAAGAATGACCACATTTACATATGACGGTGTGACCGGAGCGACACCTCTTGCTTTACTTAAGACAGATGGAATTGGTTCTGTTGATGTGCTTTCAATGTTTTTAGGAAATATCAGTGGTGTTATTGGTGAAACCTCTGTGGTAGCACTTTTAATTGGTGGTATATATCTTTTCATTAGAAAAGTTATTACCCCTATAATTCCATTGGTGTATATCGGAGTGTTTTCCGTATTTATTCTTATTTTCGGGGGGCAGGGCTTTGACCTTACATTCCTTGCAGCGCATATTTGTGGTGGCGGATTAATCCTTGGTGCATTTTTTATGGCAACAGATTATGTAACATCTCCTGTAAGTACACTTGGTAAGGTTATTTATGCAGCAATTCTTGGTATTTTAACAGGCTTGTTCAGAATTTTTGGTAATTCAGCAGAAGGTGTGTCCTATGCAATTATTTTTACCAACCTTTTGGTGCCTATTATTGAGAAATTTACAGTTCCAAGAGCCTTTGGTGTTAAGACAAAGGAGGTATCATAATGAAGAAGATTTTGAAAGATACCCTTGCTCTTGCAATTATAACAATTATTTCCGGTATTGCTTTAGGCGCAGTGTATATGATTACCAAAGAACCTATTGCAAAGCAGAATGAGAAGACCAAAATAGCAGCATATAACAGCGTTTTTTCAGAATTGGATTCCTACAAGGAATATGATGGAGTTGAAGAACTTTCTAAGGTCCTTAAAGAAAAGGGCTTTAGCGGTGTTGAACTTAATGAAGTTGTATATGCATATAACTCAAATGGCGAAGATATCGGAATGATTATTACCGTAACCGATAAGGATGGCTACGGAGGTAATATTAAGATGACAGTTGGTATTGATACTGAGGGGACCATTACAGGTCTTGAAATTCTTGAAATCAGTGAAACTGCCGGCCTTGGTATGAAAGCAGCAGAAGCCGAGTTCAGAAATCAGTTTGTAGGTATTAATGCTGATGAAGTTGTATATACCAAAACAGGTAAAGTTAATGACAATGAAATTGATGCAATCAGTAGTGCTACCATAACAACATCAGCTGTAACAGATGGAGTTAATGGTGCAATTACAGTATTTAATGAGTTGATAGGAGGTAGTGATGATGAATAAATATGTTGAACGTCTGTATAATGGCGTTGTTAAAGAAAATCCTACACTTGTATTGACTCTTGGTATGTGTCCAACATTAGCAGTTACAACCAGTGCCATTAATGGAGCTGGAATGGGACTTGCATCTACAGTTGTATTAACACTTTCAAATGTTATGATTTCTCTTTTGAGAAAATTCATTCCGGACAGGGTCAGAATGCCGGCATACATTGTAATTGTTGCATCTTTTGTAACAATAGTTGAGTTTTTAATGCAAGGTTTTGTACCATCTTTGTATTCATCGCTTGGAATATATATACCGTTAATTGTTGTTAACTGTATAATTCTTGGTAGAGCAGAAGCATATGCATCTAAAAACGGCCCGGTTCTGTCTATGTTTGACGGATTGGGTATGGGTATTGGATTTACCTTAGCTCTTACGGTTTTGGGAGCTTTTAGAGAAATACTTGGAGCAGGTTCTGTGTTTGGATTTAGCTTTATTCCGGAGAATAATCCAACCAGCTTTGAACCAATCAGTATATTTGTAATGGCACCGGGAGCATTCTTCGTTCTTGCGTCTATTGTTGCTATTATGAACAAAATTAAGACCAAGAAAAAGATGCCGATTGAAGATATGTGCCGTGGTGACGGTTGCGTGGGATGTACTAATGCAGGCTGCGCAGGTAGAAAAAATATAGCTAAGGAGGGCGAATAATGAAAACACTTTTATTAATTGCTATTAGTTCAGCACTTGTTAATAACGTTGTTTTAAGCCAGTTTTTAGGCTTATGTCCATTCCTTGGTGTTTCTAAGAAAATCAAAACAGCCGGTGGAATGGGTATGGCAGTTATTTTCGTTATAACTATTTCATCTCTTTTAACAAGTGTGGTATACAAATTTGTTTTAGTGCCACTAAATTTAACTTACTTAAATACTATTGTGTTTATTTTACTTATTGCGGCATTGGTACAGTTCGTTGAGATGTTCCTTAAAAAAAGCAGCCCGGCACTGTATCAGTCCCTCGGTGTGTATTTGCCACTTATTACCACCAACTGTGCGGTTCTTGGTGTTGCACTTACCAATGTATCCAAGGAGTATGATATCCTTACCTCAGTTGTAAATGGTTTTGGTACTGCTCTTGGATTTACAATTTCAATTGTTATTCTTGCAGGTGTTCGCGAGAGATGTGAACACAATGATGTTCCAGAAAGCTTTAGAGGAATGCCAATAACCCTTATAACAGCAGGTCTTATGGCAATTGCCTTTATTGGATTTTCGGGAATAATATAGAAAGGCGGTATTAATTATGACAGAAATTTTAATTGCCGCCGGAATAGTTGGTGGCGTAGGTATACTTATTGGAGTTTTCCTTGGGCTTTCAGGTGAAAAACTCAAAGTAGAAGTAGATGAAAAAGAAGTTGCTGTTAGAGAGGCGCTTCCAGGTAATAACTGTGGTGGTTGTGGATTCCCAGGTTGTGATGGACTTGCAGCAGCAATAGCCAAAGGTGAGGCACCGGTTGATGGTTGTCCTGTTGGTGGTAACCCTGTTGCTCAGGCAATTGCTGAAATTATGGGTGTTACTGTTGAAGAGGGCGTACAAAAGGCTGCTTTTGTAAAATGCTCCGGTGATTGTGATAAAGCCAAAGAAAATTACATATATTCCGGTGTGGAGGATTGTTATATGGCAAGCCTTGCTAATAACGGAGGTTCCAAAGCCTGCAGCTATGGCTGTCTTGGATTTGGAAGCTGCATAAAGGTATGTGATAATGATGCAATCAGAATTGTGAATGGAATTGCAGTAATTGACCCTGATAAATGTGGACGTTGTGGTAAATGTATCAAAGCCTGTCCAAAGGGATTAATTGAAATCAGACCTGTAACCAATATTGCTCATGTTGTATGTTCTTCTAAGGACAAAGGAAAAGCCGTTATGGATGTATGTAGTGTTGGTTGTATCGGTTGTACTCTTTGCGAAAAACAGTGTGAGTATGGTGCGATTACCATGGATAACAATATTCCTATTATTGACCCAAATAAATGTATTGGATGTGGAAAATGTGCAGAAAAATGTCCTAAAAAAATTATTACAATCGCATAAATTTGATTTTATATTAGGTGCAGCGTTGCTTTTAGCAGCGTTGTGCCTGTTTCTCGTTTTCAGAGGTATGGAGCGAGAAGGAGGAACAATTACAGTTAAATCCGATGGAAAAGTAGTGGATGTTTTGTCTCTTTCAGAGGATGGAGAATATGAATATAAGTCCTTTTTTGGTTCTAATAAACTTGTAATCAAGGATGGTAAGGCATGGGTTACAGAATCCAGCTGTAAGGACCACATATGCGAGGATGCCGGTAAAATAAGCAAGGTTGGTGAGACGATTATATGTCTTCCGAATACTTTGTTTATTACTGTAACTGATGGGGAAGAAGCGGAATATGATGAGGTGGTGAATTAGGGCTATGAATACTAATAAGTTTATGCAAAGTGATGTGGCTTTATATGGAATGTTGGCAAGTGTGGCTCTTGTAATGGGCTATATAGAATCTATTATTCCTATTCCTTACCCTGTGTATGGAATGAAAATCGGACTTGCAAACATTGTTATTGTCTGGGTGTTATACTCCATGGGCATTAAAGCCGCCGGAATAATCAGTTTTATAAGAGTGTTGCTTTCAGGGTTTTTGTTTGGTAATCTGTATAGTATTATTTTTAGCCTTGCAGGTGCCGCCTTAAGTCTGTTGGTTATGTTTCTTTTGAAAAAGACTAAAAAGTTTACTATTATAGGCGTTAGCATTGCGGGAGGAGTATGTCACAATCTTGGACAAATTATTGTGGCAATATTTATATTGGAAAATGTCCGTATCGCATATATCTTTCCGATTCTTATGGTGAGTGGTGTAATTGCAGGTATTGCAATCGGACTTTTAGGCGGGCTTTTATTTCGGAAAATAAAAATATTGCAAACAAATGTTCGCTCGTGATATAATCATTTTAGTAACGAGATTGGAGCGATGATATGATTACATATGTTAAGGGTGAATTAACCGAGATTAATGATACAAGTATTGTTGTGGAATGTTATGGTGTGGGTTATGAGATAATGGTTCCTGCATCTATTTTATCTGAGCTTCCTGCAATTGGTGATATGGTTAAGGTGTATACTTTCCAGTATGTCAGAGAGGATATTTTGGATTTGTATGGTTTTTTGACTAAGGATGATTTGTCTGTTTTTAAGCTATTAATTACTGTTAATGGAATTGGACCTAAGGGAGCACTTAGTATTTTATCAGTAATCAGACCGGATGATTTGAGACTTGCAGTATTATCCGATGATGTTAAGGCTATTCAGAGAGCTCCGGGAATTGGTGGTAAGACCGCTCAGAAACTTATTATCGAGCTTAAGGACAAGCTTAGTCTTGAGGATGTTATTAACCATAATGATAATGTTGTTACAGCAATTCCGGCATCTGGCAGTACAAGGGATGAAGCAATTGAGGCGCTTGTGAGTCTTGGATATTCATCATCAGAAGCTATAAGGGCTGTAAGGGATGTTCCTAACCAGGATGGAATGGATAGCGAAGAACTTTTGAGGGCAGCACTTAAGAAATTAGCCTTCGTATAATGGGAGTATTTATGGATAGAAGAATTATTACAACGGAATTTACTTCTGAGGATTATTCTATTGAGAATAATCTTCGTCCCGAATCTTTAATGGATTATGTAGGACAGGAGAAGATTAAGAATAATCTTCAGGTGTTTATAGATGCGGCTAAGAGTAGAGGTGAGGCATTGGACCATTGCTTATTCTATGGACCACCGGGACTTGGGAAGACTACGCTTGCCGGTATTATAGCTAAGGAGATGGGAGTTAAGATTAAGATAACTTCCGGTCCGGCTATTGAGAAACCGGGGGATTTGGCAGCTATTTTGTCATCACTTCAGGAGGGAGATATTCTCTTTGTTGACGAGATACACCGACTTAACAGACAAGTTGAGGAGGTACTGTATCCTGCAATGGAGGATTTTGCTGTTGATATTGTTATTGGTAAGGGTTCTTCCGTTAGGACTTTAAGACTTGATTTGCCTCATTTTACACTTATTGGTGCAACTACAAGAGCTGGACTTTTGACAGCTCCGTTAAGGGATAGGTTTGGAGTTATTAACCGACTTGAATATTATACTGTGGATGAGTTAGAGAAGATTGTAACTCGTTCAGCAGGAGTTTTAGGAGCGTCTATCGATAAGAAGGGAGCAATTGAGCTTGCCAGAAGAAGCAGGGGAACTCCAAGACTTGCCAATCGTCTTCTTAAGAGGGTAAGAGATTACGCTCAGGTTAAGTTTGATGGATGTATTACTAAGGAAGTGGCAGATTATGCGTTGGATCTTCTTGAAGTGGATAAGGAAGGCTTGGATAAGAACGACCGTAATATTCTGTATACCATTATTGAGAAGTATTCAGGTGGTCCGGTAGGCCTTGATACACTGGCAGCGGCTCTTGGTGAAGATGCAGGTACTCTTGAGGATGTATATGAGCCATATCTTATTTTTAACGGATTTATTAATAGAACTCCAAGAGGAAGAGTTGTAACAGAATATTGTTACAAACATTTTGGATTAGACTATACACAAAATTGAATTAATATGATATAATCTTACCAGTTGTTAATTACTAAGGAAGGATAGGTGTCAATATGTCCGCAAAGAACGAGACCGAGGTTATCATTGGAGGCAAGACTTTAACTTTAAGCGGTTATGAAAGCGAGGAATATCTTCAAAGAGTTGCGACTTATATCAATTCTAAGCTTGCTGATTTTAAGAAATCTGATTTTTTCAGAAGGCAGACCATTGATATGCAGGCAACTATGATAGAGTTGAATATAGCTGATGATTATTTTAAGGCTAAGAAGATTGCAGATGAATTAGAAGGTAGCCTTGAAGATAAGGACAAAGAGATATATGATTTGAAGCATGAGCTGATTTCTGCCCAGATTAAGATGGATACTCTTGAGCAGGAGATGAAGCAGCTTAAGAATGAGCTTAATGAGAATCAGAAGACTATTGTCAGACTTGAGACTGAATTAGACGATATGAGAAGATAATTTATTTCTACCGCCGATGAATATTACTTCGGCGGTAGTTTTTTTAGATAGCCTTGCAGGCGAAGAAGATTATGAAAAGGTTGATATTTATGAGAGATAACAGATATGAAATTTTAGCACCAGCAGGAAGCTTTGAAACATTTCTAGGTGTTATTAATGCAGGTGCGGATGCAGTTTATCTTGGTGGACAGATGTTTGGCGCAAGGGCATATGCAGGTAATTTGTCCAAGGAAGAAATAATTGAAGCAATTAATTATTGTCATATTCATAATAGAAAATTATATCTTACGGTTAATACGCTTCTTAAGAATAATGAGTTATTTGGAGAATTGTATGAATATCTTAGCCCTTTTTATGAAGCAGGTCTTGATGGGGTTATTGTTCAGGATTATGGAGTTATGAAGTTTGTTCATGACAATTTCCCTAAGATGGAGATTCATGCCAGTACCCAGATGACTATAACTGATTCCTATTATGGAGAATTTCTTAAGAAATACAATGTTACTAGAATTGTTCCTGCAAGAGAACTGTCTCTTGATGACATCAGACTTTTAAGACAAAACACAGATTTTGATATTGAGTGTTTTGTTCATGGAGCTTTGTGTTATTGCTATTCAGGAATGTGCTTTATGAGTAGCTTTATTGGAGGCAGAAGTGGTAACAGAGGTAGATGCGCCCAACCATGTCGATTGGAATTTTCTAAGGGTAATATTCTTAGTCTTAAGGATTTATGCACTTTGGATATTTTACCTGATATTCTTGAGGCGGGTGTATTTTCTCTTAAAATTGAAGGGAGAATGAAAAGCCCTGAATATGCTGCCGGAGTTACCTCAATATACAGAAAATATGTGGATATGTACCTTGAAACAGGAAGAGAAGGCTATAAGGTTTCCAAAGAAGATAAGGATAGACTTCTTATGTTGTTTGACAGGGGCGGAATGACTAAGGGGTACTACGTTATGCATAACGGAAGAGAGATGATTGCGGATGAAACCAAATCAGACAAATCTCTTGCCAATAAGGATTCCTTTGAAAAATCTATTAAAGAACAGTACCTTAACAAGAGACTTAAAAAGAAATTAGATATATATCTTGAGCTTAAGAAAGGTCAAAATGCCTATATTAAAATTAATGATGAAGCTGGTAATGAGGCTTGTGTTTTTATGGATGTTATTACAGAAGCTCTAAAGCAACCAGCCAATATTGAAGATGTGCGCAGACAAATCTGTAAGCTTGGAGCTACTGATTATGAAGCTGGTAATGTTGACATTAATATGGACTCAGATGTTTTTGTGCCAGTTAAGTTACTGAATGAATTGAGAAGAGAGGCAGTTGATAAGCTTAATGAAACTGTTTTGGAAAAATTCAGAAGAAAAACAGATAAAACAGAGTATAATCTTAAGGTCGCCAAATGTGAAGGCAGACTTGTAACTGCCAGAGTGTACAGCTATGAGCAGGCAATGGGTGCAATAAAAGGCGGTGCCCAAAGAATTTGTCTTGAATGTGAGCTTTTAAATGCGCAAGATATGGCAAATATTATATTTAAATGCCACGAATCGGGCGCACAATGTTATTTGGGTATGCCCAAAGTGTTTAAAAATCAATATAAGGGAATACTCAAGACAGCTGAAACTATTAGAAATCTTGGCTTTGATGGATTTTATATCAGGAATATATCGGAATTAGCATATCTTGATGATAATAAGATAGAAGGGGATAGAATTGCAGATTATACTGTGTATGGTTTTAATGATTTGTCAGTCAAAGTGCTGATGGATTCAGGATTTAATGAGATAGTATATCCGGTGGAACTTAATTCTAAGGAATTGTATTATCTTAATAATCCAAAAGGAGAGCTTATTGTGTATGGTAAACTGCCGTTAATGGTTTCGGCTAATTGTATTGATAAAACAACTGTAGGATGTCATGGACCAAAAGGATGTGTTGGTACTTTTAAGGACCGTAAGGATGCCAGACTTAACTATGTTGCGGCTTGTCAATATTGTTATAATGTGATTTTTAACAGCGTACCGGTATTTTTGCTGGATAAGTTTAATGAAATACGCAGGATTAAGGCTTCTTCTTATTCTCTTTGTTTTACGGATGAGAGTGAAACAGAGGTTTGCAATATTACAAAGGATGCAGTTAATACAATATTAGATAATGTGGTTTTAAAGGCCCCGGAAAGTTATACCAGGGGACATTACACAAGGGGTGTTGAATAATGGCAGAAATCTTATTAAATATTTTTAGGTATTTAATGATATTTATATTGTTATTTTACGTATATTTGAGCTTTAGAGGAAGAAAATATCTGTTACAAAATATATTAACAGGAGTTTTCTTTCTTATAAGCTTTGTAACTGTATTATATCACACTAATAATGTGGGATGGATTGCATTGGCATTATTTGAAGTGGTGTATTCCGTTACGACAATTGTTTTGTACAGAGTAATATATCCGGAAAGCTCCAAACAGCTTTTAAATAATATGATTATGCTGCTGGCAATTGGTTTTGTGATGGTATACAGACTTGTGCCTAATAATGCATGGAAACAGTTTATTATTGTGGTAATGGGTACAGGAGTGTCTTTTGGAGTGCCGGCAATTTTTAAATACGAGAAATTCTGGGTTAGTATGAAATATATTCTGGCATCCGTAGGAATTGCACTTCTTGGTATGACGCTAATCCTTGGAAAGACATCATTTGGTGCAAATTTATCTATTGATGTTGGATTTTTTTCCTTTCAGCCATCGGAATTTGTTAAGTTGACATATGTAATTTTTCTCGCCGGTATTTTGGCAAATGCCAAAAAGCTTTCAACTTACATCATTTCAGCCGTTCTTGCAGGGCTGCATGTAATCATTCTTATATTATCCAATGATTTGGGGGCAGGGCTGATACTTTTTGTTGTGTATGTAATTATGCTGTATGTTGCTTCCGGTAAACTTGGATTTTTACTGGCGGGAGGTGGAGTCGGTGTTGTTGGAGCTGTTGCTGCATATAATTTTGTGAGTCATGTACGTACCCGTGTGGTTGCCTGGCTTAATCCATGGGATGTTATTGATGATAAGGGATATCAGATTACTCAGTCTTTGTTTGCGATTGGAACGGGTGGTTTATTTGGATTAGGGCTATGTGAGGGACTGCCTACCAAAATACCTGTAGTTGCCAAGGATTTTATATTTGCTGCAATTTCAGAAGAACTGGGACTTGTTTTTGCAATAGGAGTTATTTTTATCTGTTTTTCAACCTTTATGTGGATTATGAGAACTGCAATAAGAGTTAATAATGTGTTTTACAAATTAATTGCGGTGGGATTTGGAGTTATGTATGTTTTTCAATGTTTTCTTACTATTGGCGGAGTGACCAAATTTATTCCGTCAACAGGTGTAACGTTACCTTTTGTAAGCTATGGTGGCAGTTCTATTTTAAGTTCTGTTATTATGTTTGCAATTGTTCAGGCTGTATTCATACTGGACTCCAAGCAGACTAAAAAAGAGGGGGGCTGTTAAAAATGTCAAACAATAAAAATATTAATCGCTCCAACAAAAATATATTAGTTGCCACTTGTATTTTCCTTGCTGTATTTGTGGGGATGATTGGATATTTAGTGTATTTTCAGCTTGTTGAGGCGGGAAATATTATTAATAATCCGTATAATAAGAGGCAGGAAGTCCTCGCAAAAAAAGTATTGCGCGGACAAATACTTGCTTCAGATGGAAGCGTATTGGCAACTTCTGTTATTGATACTGATGGGAATGAAATCAGATACTATCCATACGGCAGACTTATGTGCCACACACTTGGTTATGTAGGAAATGGTGGTAGTGGACTGGAAAATTCAGCGGCATATTATATGCTTACATCTAATGAAAATATCTGGGATATTATTTCTAATGATTTATCCGGACAGAAACACAAAGGTGACTCTGTTGTTACAACATTGGATGTAGAATTATCCAATGCGGCGTATGATGCTCTGGCGGGTAATTATGGCTCGGTAATTATTATTGAACCGGATAGTGGAAAAATATTGACAATGGTTTCGACGCCGGACTTTGATCCCAATACTATAGACGAAGATTGGGACATCGTTTCCAAAGATGAAGAGACTGCTGCATTATTAAACCGTGCTACACAAGGTCTATATCCGCCGGGGTCAGTTTTTAAAATGGTGACACTTCTTCAGTATTATAGGGAAAACACACTTGAATATGAAGAATACCAATATTATTGTGATGGAAGCTATGAGATAGGAGATACTAAGATTTCCTGTAGTCATAATGTAGCTCATGGAATGCAGAATATAACTGAAGCATTCGCCAATTCCTGCAATGGAGCGTTTATTGATATGGGGTTATCACTTAATATTTCCGGATATCAGAATACAGCGAGAAAACTTTTGTTTAATCAAAAACTTCCGCTCAATATGGAGTTTAGCGTCAGCCAGTTCCTTTTGGATGATGAATCTACGGAATGGGAAATAGCGCAGACGGCATTCGGGCAGGGCGAGACCCTTGTAACACCAATGCATCTTGCTCTAATTTGCAGTGCAATTGCTAATGATGGAGTATTAATGCAGCCATATTTAATTGACAGTATCGTTAACACAGAAGGCAGGAATATTCAAAGCTTTTCCGGTGAAGAATATGGTGAGTTAATATCAAAAGAGGAAGCTGTTTTTCTGCAAAATAATATGACAACAGTGGTGGAAAAAAGTTTTAGCTGGCTTTTCAATGACGATAGTTATCAGGTTGCTGGAAAATCCGGAACTGCACAATATGGTTCTTTGGGTTATGAACATTCATTGTTTGTAAGTTATTCACCTGTAGAATATCCGGAAATAGTTGTAGTGGTTGTTCTGGAGGGGGGAGCTGACAAGTCCAAAACAGCGGCGGAGGTATCTAAGGAAATTTATGATTTTTATTACAAAAGATAAAATTTTACATTGATATATTACCTAAAAAGTTGTATATTTATCTTAGTCAATTGTGACACACCGGACAGGAGGCATTGCTATGATAGAAGCAACTAGCTGTGGGGGTGTGGTAATATTCCGAGGAAAAATCCTTCTGCTATACAAGAATTATAAGAACAAATATGAAGGATGGGTACTTCCGAAGGGAACGGTGGAGCCGGGTGAAGAGCATAAGGCAACGGCACTACGTGAAGTGAAGGAGGAGTCCGGAGCTGTGGCAGATATTGTCAAATATATCGGCAAGAGCCGTTATAGCTTTAACGTTGTGAATGATACTGTAGAGAAAGAAGTACATTGGTATCTCATGATGGGTAACAGTTATTTCAGCAAGCCACAGAGGGAAGAATTTTTTGAAGATTCCGGATTTTATAAGTACCATGAAGCGTATCATTTGCTTAAATTTGCTAATGAGCGTCAAATCTTAGAAAAGGCATACAGCGAATATCTGGATCTTAAGAGCAGAGGTCTATGGAATAACAGAACATATAATAGCCGTATGTTACCACGAGAACATAGTTGAATTGAAGCATCGAAGCGTAATTTGACGTTTCGATGTTTTGTTTTTAAAAATAATGCTTGATTTTCATATTAGACTATGATAATATAGTCAAGCACGCGGATGTGGCGGAATGGCAGACGCAGCAGACTCAAAATCTGCCGGTGGTGACATCGTGTGGGTTCAAGTCCCACCATCCGCA
>CAZNUK010000035.1:3304-22675 GCA_964576255.1 uncultured Butyrivibrio sp. | reverse complement strand
GCTTCAGAAACGAAGCAACAGATGCCTGCCATGAAAACACCTTCTTCCAGATGGAAGGCGTAATGGTGGATAAGGATATTTCCATTTCCAATCTGATTTTCTTTATGAAGAGTATGCTTTCGGAAGTGTTCCAGAAGGATATTAAGGTTCGTCTCCGTCCGGGATTTTTCCCATTTGTGGAACCTGGTTTCGAGCTTGATATCAGCTGCCTTATCTGTGGCGGTGAGGGTTGTCCTTCATGCAAGCACAGTGGATGGCTTGAATTATGTCCTTGTGGAATGATTCATCCGGAGGTATTAAAAGCCGGAGGAATTGACCCTGAGGAATATACAGGTTTTGCTTTTGGACTTGGACTTACAAGACTTGCTATGATGAAGTATGGTGTTAAAGATATTCGTGATTTAAATGGTGGAAGCCTTGCAGCTATGAGCCAGTTTACGGATGATGAATAGGAAAGGAGACGAATAAAAATGTTTATTTCATTAAATTGGATTTCTGATTTTGTGGACCTTTCAGGTTTGGATAAAAATGAATTAATTCATAAATTCTCCCTGTCAACAGCGGAAGTGGAGAATGAGATTTTCTATAAAGGTAATGAACTTAGTGGCGTTGTAGTTGGAGAAATTAAATCCGTTTTGGAGCATCCGGATTCTAAGAAGCTTCATCTTCTTAAAGTTGATTGCGGAAGTGGAGAATTGGTGGATGTAGTATGTGGAGCACCTAATGTAAGAGTAGGACTTAAAACTGCTTTTGCCAAGGTTGGAGCACAGCTTGGGGAAATTACAATTTCTCCACGTCCGGTGGCAGGATATACTTCATATGGTATGTGCTGTTCTGAAAAGGAAATTGGCATCAGCGACGATAACTCAGGAATTATGGAAATTACAGAGGATGTAGCTAATGGTACTGACCTTAAAGAGCTTTACCAGATTGAGGACATTATTTTTGAGGTTGATAATAAATCTCTTACCAACAGACCAGACTTATGGGGGCATTATGGAATCGCTCGTGAATTTGCAACTCTTGCAGGAAGAGAGCTTAAGCCGTTGGAGGTTGTTGACCTTACTAAGTATAATGACCTTCCTAAGATTGATATGAAAATAGAGGACCCTCTGTGTCAGAGATACTCCTGTCTTCAGGTTGAGAATATTACTAAGAATGTAAGCTCTGTTAATATGAGAATCCGTCTCTACTACTGTGGAATGAGAGGAATTAACCTTCTTGCGGATTTAACTAACTACCTTATGCTTGAAATGGGCCAGCCAATGCATGCCTTCGACTCTAGAAAGGTTGAAAAAATCCGTATTAAGAGATTTGATAATCCGTTTACATTCCAGACCCTTGACGGAGTGGACAGAAACATCGATGAAAACACATTGATGATTTGTAACGGTGATACACCTGTGGCAATTGCAGGAATTATGGGTGGTCTTGATTCAGAAATCGTTGAGGATACCACTAAGCTTACCCTTGAGTCAGCAACCTTTGATGCTACCTCAATTCGTAAGTCAACAGTTCGTCTTGCACATAGAACAGATGCATCTGCAAGATATGAAAAGAGTCTTGACCCTGAGATGACAGTACCTGCTATTGCTCGTTTCGTTAAGTTGTTGATGGATATGGATAAGGGAGTTATGGTAACTTCAGCTCTTACAGATGAGTACGCATTCCGTTATCCTGAGGTACAGCTTGATTTTAACAAAGCCTTTGTTGACAAATATACGGGAATTGAAATCAGCAACGACAAAATAGTAAATACATTAACAGCTCTTGGTTTTGGAGTGGATTTACAGGGAGAGGATTTCTCTGTTAAGGTTCCAAGCTGGAGAGCAACCAAGGACGTTACAATTAAGGCGGATATCATTGAGGAAATTACAAGAATTTACGGCTATGATAATTTTGATGTTCATACAGTAAAAGCACCGTTAAGTCCAGTGCGTACAGCACCTGAAAAGAGCACCGAGGACAGAGTGAAAGATATTCTTGTTAAGAGATTTTCTCTTCACGAATTACATTCATATATCTGGACTTATACTGATGAATATAAGAAATTAGGAATTGAAGTGGAGGATAATATTAAACTCCTTAATTCAACCAATCCTAATATCGAGACAATCCGTAAATCAATTGTGCCTACACAGTTCTGTCAGATAAAGTCTAACACAGGCTATGCAGAAGAGTTTGGTATTTTTGAAATCGGTCGTGTAATTGATGGTGTGGACGAAAATAATATGTGCAGGGAAATTAAAAAGCTTGCCATTACACTTTACAGCAAAACCAAATCTCTTGAAAAACTCTACGTTGAGTTAAGGGATATGATTGCAGTTGTGGTAGAAGATTTACGCCACAAGGGTCTTACCTATAAGGCAATGGAGGCAACCCATTCTTATCAGCATCCTAAGAACCTTAACGCAATTCTCTGTGATGGAGAGGTTATTGGTGAAATCGGCGTTGCACATCCTGTTGTGCTTAAGAAAATCGATAAAAAAGCAGTTGTTGTATATGCTGAAATTGATGTAGCAGGACTTACAGCAATTACAGATGGAGGAATTACTTACAAAGAGCCATCCAAATATCCTTCAATTGAAGTGGATTTATCATTTGTTACCAATCGTTTTGAAAACATCGGTAATGCAATTGATGCAGAGAAATGTCCATTAATTCAGAAGGTTTCTGTAACAGATGTTTATGAGGATGAAAATGGCAAGTCAATCACTGTAAGAATTGTTTTCTCACAGGATGACAGAACATTGACCCGCGAAGAGGTTATGTCAGTGGTTGATTCCATTATTGCAAGACTTAAGGAACAGGGAATTAACCTTAAACAGTAAAGAGAGATTGATATGAATTTAAAGGATTTTTATTATGAACTTCCTGAAGAACTAATTGCTCAGGACCCGCTTTTGGACCGCTCATCATCAAGACTTATGGTTGTGGACCAAAAGACGGGAGAGCTGGAGCATAAGGTTTTTTCAGATATAGTTGAGTATCTTAATCCCGGAGATTGTCTGGTTATTAACGACACCAAGGTAATCCCGGCAAGACTTATCGGCGCCAAAAAAGACACCGGCGCCGCAATAGAAGTTCTTCTTCTTAAAAGATGCGATGCTGATAGCTGGGAATGTCTTGTAAAGCCAGGCAAAAAGGCAAGACCCGGCGCAGTTATTACTTTTGGTGACGGACTTTTAGAAGGCGAAATAGTGGATGTGGTAGAGGAAGGTAACCGCATCATAAAGTTTAACTATGAAGGTATTTTTGAAGAAATACTGGATAAGCTTGGACAGATGCCATTACCACCATATATTACCCATGCACTTCAGGACAAAAACCGTTATCAGACTGTATATGCCAAACATGATGGCAGCGCAGCGGCTCCAACGGCGGGACTTCATTTTACACCGGAGCTTTTAGCAAAGATTAAGGAAAAGGGAGTTAGCATTGCCAGTGTTACACTTCATGTAGGACTTGGAACCTTCAGACCGGTTAAGGTGGAAAATATTACGGAGCATGTAATGCATTCAGAATATTTTTGCATTGAGGAGGAAGAAGCCAAGAAGATTAATGAGGCAAGGGCTAATGGGCACAGGGTTATTGCAGTGGGAACCACAAGCTGTAGAACCTTGGAATCTGCGGCCACAGAGGATGGATATATTCCTGCAAAAAGTGGGGATACAAGTATTTTTATCTATCCGGGATATAAGTTTAAGGCAATCGATTGCCTGATAACGAATTTTCATCTTCCGGAGTCTACCTTGCTGATGTTAATATCAGCACTCGCAGGTAGGGAAAATGTAATGAATGCCTATAGCGAGGCAGTAAAAGAGAGATATAGATTCTTCTCCTTTGGGGATGCTATGTTTTTAAAATAACACTTGATGTATAAAGCTACACTGGCGAGACTGGTGTAGCTTTTTTGATGCAGGAAAGTAGGGGTGCGAAGTGGGAGGATTACTTGCGGTTTCTCATAAGTGTTTTCTTGACAGAGGGAAACTTGAATTGCGCAACAGGAGCTATTTTAAGTTTTTTTACGTATGGATACCGATAAAAGTCTTTATAGCATCAAGGGAGAGCTATAGAGACTTTTTGTTTTGGCAATTGGACCTGAAGAGAAGAAAAATGTCTATAGAGACTTTTAACAGTCTCCATAGCTTTATTTGCATTAAATAGGTCCGGCCTATGCGGTGAAGGAGGCGAGGATTGAGTATTTTGTAGCGCGTTTAGCATAAAAATGCCCAACTGCGTTAGCAAAAATTGGCAGAAAAGCACATTTTCAGTTATACTGCCCATTCATGGCTACAAAAATTAACAAACGATCTTAAAGCTCTTTTTTTATTCCATGAAGTTTGATATAATAAGTTTAATTGTGATTTAATCTATAGGAGGATTGACATGTCAATTACAGTAGAGGGTTTTGGAACCAATAAGGAAGGCAGAGAAATTAAGTTATATACAATTACTAATAGTCAGGGGGCATCAATTCAGGTGTCCGATATGGGAGCTGTGTGGGTATCAGCCAGATTTCCAGATAAAGAGGGGCATATGGACGATGTTATTCTCGGATTTGAGTCCGGGGAAGAATACGAGCTTCGTAATTATGTAGGAATGGGAGCTATTATCGGACGTAATTCTAATAGAATATCTAACCACAGTTTTACACTTAATGGTGTTAAATACGAGCTGGCCAATAATGAGAATGGCAATAATTTACATAGTGGTCCTGATTATTATGGTAATAGAATATGGGATTCAGAGGCGGTGGAAACTGAGCTTGGAGAGGGCGTGGAATTCTCTCTTTTCAGCCCACATATGGACCAGGGATATCCAGGCAATCTTAAGATAACTGTAAGCTATATTCTGACAGAGGATAATTCAGTAATGATAGAATATAATGGTGTCAGCGATGAGGACACAGTTGTTAATATGACTAATCACGCTTATTTTAACCTTGGGGGACATAAATCCGGTAAGATATATGACCATCTGGTATGGATTGATGCGGATTCTTATACCAGGGGTGCGGATGGAGTTGTTACTACCGGAGAAAAATATCCTGTAGAAGGAACGCCTATGGATTTTAGGCAGCTTAAGAGAATCGGTGATGAAATTGATGCGGATTTTGAACCATTACAGAGAACCAGTGGATATGACCACAATTTCTGTCTTAAGACAGATTGTAATGAGGTGGAATTAGTGGCTAAGGTTGTGGAAGCAAAGTCCGGAAGAGTTATGGACATCTTTACCAATATGCCGGGAATGCAGATGTATACCGGTAACTTTTTATGGGATGGCAATAAGGGTAAGGAAGGAATGTCTTACCATAGGGGGGATGGAGTGGCATTTGAGACTCAGTTTTATCCTGATGCAGTTAATCATCCACAGTTTCCATCTCCATTTGTTAAGGCAGGGGAGAGCTTTTGCTATAACACAATTTATCATTTTACAGTAATGGATGAGGAGTAAAGGTAATGAGAGATAATCATTTTTTTGCAATGATGTCCAGAATGAAATATATTGACCGCTGGCAGCTTATGCGTAACACAATTACGGAGAATATATGTGAGCACAGCTTGGATGTTGCTATGATTGCGCATTGTCTTGGGGTTATCAATAATACATATTTTGGGGGCAATATTAATGCAGACAGACTTGCGTTAATGGGAATGTATCATGATGCAACAGAGATTATTACAGGTGATATGCCAACACCTATTAAATATTTTAATCCTCTTATAAGGGATGCTTACAAAGAAGTGGAGACCATCGCCAAGGATGAGCTTCTTATGGGACTGCCGGAGAAAATGCGTCCTGTGTACAATACGATTTTGCAGGATACAGAGGAAGAAGAGGAACTTTGGAAATATGTGAAGGCTGCGGATAAGATTTCAGCCTACATCAAATGTGTTGAAGAAAAAAGTATGGGGAACAGTGATTTTGATAAGGCGGTGGATTCAACTTTATCCAAAATACAGGAAATGGGTATGCCGGAGGTGAATTTCTTTATGGAGAAATTCATTCCGCCGTATATGCTGACACTGGATGAGTCCAGATAAAGGAAAGGTGTTTTATGACAGGCAGAGAGGAACATTTAAGCAAACTGAATGCTTTTTACGAGGCCGAAGGCAATAATCTGACAGTCCTCTACGGAAGATGTAGAGTGGGTAAGACTGCTCTCATTAAGGAGTTTATTAAGGACAAGAGATGCGTGTATTTTGAATGCGCCCAGACTGTTGATTTTGAGCTTTTAGCCAACCTAAACAGAGCATTTTATGCACAACTTCCTAATTATGTTGAAGCGAAGGATTTCGATGGAATTTTTGAGCAGCTTAAAGGCAATGAACAGAGTGTTAAGCTTTTAGTGTTTGAAGAGTTCCAGAATATTGTCAAGGCAGATTTGGGATTTCTGGTAAGCTTATTGCGATATATGCAGGAAAATAACAGTGGAATAATGGTTTTGTTGACAAGCTCCTCCGTAGCATGGGTTGAGAACTCCATGGTTAAATCAATCGGCAGGGCTGCTCTGTCAATTAACGCATTTGTCAAGCTTAAAGAATTAAGCTATGCAGATATGGTTGGAATGTTACCGGATACCGATGTCAAAAAACTTCTGTGTATGTATGCTGTTACAGGAGGCGTTCCGGGATATCTTAAGCAATGGAAGGTGAACCAGTCCGTTAAGGAGAATATCTGTGAACTATATCTTGACAGAGAGGGGTATTTTGCCAGAGAGGCAGAGCTTTTTATCAGGGATGAATTCAGGGAAAGTGGTGTGTATAACACCATTTTAAAATGTCTTGCCTGTGGATTGAATAAGCTTAATGAGATTCATGAGTATACCGGCTATGGCAGAGACAAAATAAGTGTTTATCTTAAAAATCTCATAGAGCGTGAAATCGTAGAAAAAGTTTTTTCCTATGATTTTGGTGCTAATGAGAACACCAGAAAAGGTCTTTACAAAATCAAAGATGATTTCATCAGCTTCTGGTATAGATTTGTATACCCTAATTATGGTATATTGGGAGTCTGCGAGCCCGAAGAGTTTTATGATAAATATATTGAACCGGAATTGGACAGTTTCCTTAAAGAAGCTTTTATTAAAATTGCAGGGGAATTTATGGACATTATCAATGATATGGACAGAATGCCTGTTAAAGCCGAGAAAAAAGGCAGATGGTACGGCAAAGCCGGAGATTTGCATGTGGTATTTGAGGGAGCTAACGGTGAAGCTGTTATAGGACAGGCTTATGCAGGGGAGAGCCCTGTAAGTGTTTTGGATTATGAGGATATTCTTCATCGACTTGAAATCGCAGGAATGAAGGAATCCTATGTATATATGTTTTCTGCCTGTGGTTTTACGGATGAGTTATTACAAAAGGCAGGGGACAGACTGATTCCAGTTGCTATTGAGGATTTATAAAAGGCAGGTTTAGTATGGCTAAAAGTTTATTTATAGCTGAGAAACCAAGTGTTGCCCAGGAATTTATGAAGGCACTTGGCAAAACAGCAAATCGCAGGGATGGATATGCGGAATCCGAGGATTCGGTATTTACCTGGTGTGTGGGGCATCTGGTTACTATGAGCTATCCTGAAAGCTATGACCCTGCACTCAAAAGATGGAGTATGGATACGATTCCATTTATTCCTAATGAATGGCAGTACGAGATCATTCCCAACGTGTTAAAGCAGTTTAATATTGTTAAAGAGCTTATGCACAGGGATGACATTGATACAATATATGTCTGCACCGACTCCGGACGAGAAGGAGAGTATATCTATCGACTGGTGGAGCAGATGGCAGGCATTACTGACAAAAAGAGAAAAAGAGTATGGATTGACTCCCAGACAGAGGAGGAAATCAAAAGAGGTGTTTTGGAGGCAAAGGATTTGTCTGAGTACGATTGTCTTTCTGATGCGGCATATCTTAGAGCCAAAGAAGATTACCTTATGGGAATTAATTTCTCCAGAGTGCTTACCCTTAAATATGGTAATTCTATTTCCTCTTTTTTTGGCAATCCTAAAAATACTGTTATTGCGGTTGGTCGTGTAATGACCTGTGTTCTGGGAATGATTGTCAGAAGAGAAAGAGAAATCAGGGAGTTCGTTAAAACTCCTTTTTACAGAGTTGTAGCCAACATAGCGCTTAATCAGGATGAAGAGAAGAAGCTTAATTTTGATGCTGAATGGAAGGCTGTGGAGGGCTCCAAATATTATGAAACTCCTATGCTGTATAAGGAAAATGGCTTCAAAGAGGAGAGACACGCCAAGGAGCTTATAGAGCTTCTTACAGAAAATCCTCCTGTAGCCATGGTAGTTGCGGCCGTGGAGAATAAGAAGGAAAACAAGCAGCCACCGCTTTTATACAATCTTGCGGAGCTTCAGAATGACTGCTCAAGATTTTTTAAACTGAATCCGGATGAGACACTTAGATATACTCAGGAGTTGTACGAGAAAAAACTGGTTACATATCCAAGAACGGATGCAAGAGTTCTGTCTAGTGCAGTAGCTAAGATTATTGATAAAAATATCAGTGGTCTTAGAAATCTTCCGGAATATGGGGAGTTTGCCGGAGAGATTCTGAATATGGGCAGTTACAAAAACTTGGCCAAAAGCAGATATGTTAATGATAAACAGATTACTGACCATTATGCAATTATTCCAACAGGACAGGGGCTTGGTAATCTTAAAGCCTTATCCCAGATGGGACGAAATGTATATTTTGCTATAGTCAGAAGATTTTTAAGTATTTTTTACCCAGCTGCTGTATATCAGAAAGTGGCAGTTACCCTTAAAAGAGAGGGCGAAAGCTTTTTTAGTAATTTTAAGGTGCTGGCGGATGAAGGCTATCTTAAGGTAGCCAACAGCTATAAGAAAAATACCACCGAGGAAGAGTCTGAGGACAAAGGCGAGGAAAGTACGGATAACGGACTTTTAGAAGCACTTAAGTCTCTTAAAAAAGGCACAATTCTTCCGGTTAATGGTTTTGAGATTAAAGAAGGTGAGACAACACCGCCCAAAAGATATAATTCCGGTTCCATCATTCTTGCAATGGAAAATGCAGGTCAGCTTATTGAGGATGAGGAATTACGCGCCCAGATTAAAGGTAGTGGCATCGGAACCAGTGCAACGAGAGCGGAGATTCTTAAAAAGCTGGTTACCAAGGAATATATTTGCCTGAACAACAAGACTCAGATTATTACTCCGTCTTTGTTGGGAGAGACCGTGTATGATACAGTTAATAACTCTATTTACAGACTTTTGGACCCACAGCTTACTGCGAGTTGGGAAAAAGGTCTTACAGGAGTTGCGGCGGGAACAATCACCACCGAAGAGTATATGACAAAGTTGTCAACCTTTATTGTTAATCTTACCAATAGTGTTAAGGGTAAGAATAATCAATATGATTTAAGACGGTGTTTTGAGAGTGCAGCCAAATATTACAAAAAATAAAGTTATACGTTGTTTTATTCAACCTTTTAGAATATAATCAACTATGAGTGAAAACTAACAGGAGGTATACCTATGTGTGGTATAGTTGGATATGTTGGAGAGCAGGATTGTACGGATATTCTTGTAGAAGCCCTCTCTAAGCTTGAATACAGAGGTTATGATTCTGCGGGAATAGCAGTATTTGATAATAACAAAATTAATGTGGTTAAATGTCAGGGAAAGCTTCAGAATCTTGTTGATAAGATGGAAGAAGAGGGCAGACCAAGTGGTCATGCCGGAATCGGACATACAAGATGGGCTACCCATGGTGAACCTTCTGATATTAACTCCCATCCCCATGGTAATAAGCGTGTTTCCATAGTTCACAACGGAATTATTGAGAACTACGATAAGATTAAGAAATTTCTTGAGGAGCAGGGATACAGCTTTGTAAGCCAGACAGATACAGAAACTGTTGCGAAGCTTCTGGATTACTACTATGATGGTGACCCAATCGGCACTATTATTAAAGTGTTAGCGGAGATTGAGGGTTCATATGCTATTGGAATTATGTTCAGGGATTTTCCGGATAAGGTATACGCCGTTCGTAAGGATAGTCCGCTGATTATAGGTAAGGGAGACAGGGAAAATTTTATTGCTTCTGATGTACCTGCCATTCTTAAGTATACAAGAGAGTATTATCTTCTTGAACAGGATGAAATCGCCACCCTTGAAGCCGGCAAAATTCGTTTCTGTGATATCCATGGCAATAAGGTGGAGAAGGAGCTTTTGGTGGCTGATTGGGATGAGGATTCAGCTCAAAAGGGCGGTTTCCCACATTTTATGATTAAGGAAATTCATGAGCAGCCAACAGCTATTCGTACAACCATAACACCAAGAATTAATGATGGAATGCCTGATTTTTCTGAATGTGGTTTAACGGACGAAATGCTGTCCTCATATCGTAAGATAGAGATTGTTGCCTGTGGAACTGCTATGTATGCAGGAGTGCTTGGCAAATACATAATTGAAA
This sequence comes from uncultured Butyrivibrio sp., assembly GCA_964576255.1. Lineage (GTDB taxonomy): Bacteria > Bacillota > Clostridia > Lachnospirales > Lachnospiraceae > Eshraghiella. Next base: position 12,219 of record CAZNUK010000035.1, on the reverse strand, counting down.
AACTTTCAAAAGTGCCTGTCAATGTGGATATGGCATCAGAATTCAGATACAGGGACCCTCTGGTGGGTGAAGGGGATTTGGTTATTCTTATATCCCAGTCAGGAGAAACAGCGGATACCAAGGAAGCTCTTAAGATTTCCAAAGCAAAGGGTGCCAAAACCCTTGCGCTGGTTAATGTAAAGGGTTCTTCCATTGCCAGAGAAGCGGATATGGTTATGTATACCCATGCCGGCCCTGAAATTGCAGTTGCATCCACCAAGGCATACGCAGTACAGATTTCTATGATGTATATGTTAGCTTTTAGATTGGCTTATGCCAATGGCCGTATTTCAATGGAGGAATGTAAGCAGTATGTAGAAAAGCTTGTGCGGATTCCAGCAGTAATTGATAAAGCTCTTGAAGCTAAGGATGAGGCTTCTTATGCAGCATCTAAGATTATGAATGCGGACCATCTTTTGTACATCGGAAGAGGTGTGGACTATGCACTTAGTATGGAGGGCTCCCTTAAGCTTAAGGAGATTTCCTATATTCACTCTGAGGCGTATGCAGCAGGAGAATTAAAGCATGGACCAATTGCTCTTATTACCAAGAGTATGCCGGTTATTGCGGTGGCTACCCAGTCCGAGCTTTTTGAAAAAACAGTAAGTAATATCAAAGAAGTTAAATCCAGAGGTGCCAAGGTTATTCTTATTTGCAAAGAGGGAATGAAGGTGCCGGAGGATGTGGCTAACACCATTATCCATATACCGGAAGCGGATGAACTTTTATTGCCAATAGTGGCAGCGGTACCATTACAGCTTATTGCATACTACACAGCAATTTTAAGAGGTAATGACGTAGATATGCCTCGTAATCTGGCAAAATCAGTTACAGTAGAGTAGGTGATATATATGGATGGCGTTAAAATAACAGATTTATTCGATTTAAAAGAAACACAGGCAGCAGATTTGTTGTCACAATATACATATCCTTGGGAGGTACTTCCTTACATAGGTGAATATATTATTAAGCTTGGTAACACACTTTCATTAGAGGAATATGATAATCCTTCGGAGAATGTGTGGATTGCCAAATCAGCAAAAGTGGCTCCAACGGCTTCCATCACAGGTCCTTGTATTATCGGTCCTGACACAGAGGTTAGGCACTGTGCTTTTATAAGAGGCAATGCTTTAGTAGGCGCTGGTGCGGTGGTTGGCAATTCCACCGAGCTCAAAAATGTTATTTTGTTTAACAAAGTACAGGTTCCTCACTACAATTACGTTGGGGATTCCATACTTGGTTATAAATCACATATGGGAGCCGGTTCCATTACATCCAATGTAAAATCGGACAAAACTCTCATAGCTGTGAAAAATGGGAATGAAGTAATTCATACAGGTCTCAAAAAAATGGGAGCAATCCTCGGAGACTATGTGGAAATAGGTTGTGGCTCGATTCTTAATCCGGGCTCGGTTATTGGTTCAAATACAAATGTTTACCCACTTTCAAGTGTACGAGGATATGTTCCGTCAGGAAGTATTTACAAGAAACTTGGAGAGGTGGCTTTTAAGGAGGACATCTAATGAGTAAAGTTGCAATTGTGACTGATAGTAACAGTGGAATTAAGATTGAAGAAGGCAAGATGATGGGCATTCACGTTATGCCAATGCCTTTTTATATTAATGATGAGCTTTTTTACGAGGAAATTGATTTATCTCAGGAAATGTTTTATGAAAAGCTTGTAGATGATACCATTGATATAAAAACATCCATGCCAATGCTTGGTGATGTAACGGATAAATGGGATGAACTCCTCAAGGAATATGATGAGGTTGTGTACATTCCAATGTCAAGTGGTCTTAGCGGAAGCTATGAAGCAGCAATGATGTTGGCAGATGATTACGACGGCAGGGTTCATGTAGTTAATAATCAGCGAATTTCTGTTACACAGAAGCTTTCAGTGTTTGATGCCATAACAATGGCTGATAATGGCAAAACAGGAGCCCAGATTAAAGAATATCTGGAAGCAACCAAATTTGATTCAACCATATACATTATGGTAGGCACCCTCAAATATCTTAAAAAAGGCGGAAGAGTGACTCCGGCGGCAGCAGCCCTTGGCACCATTCTCAAAATCAAGCCGGTGCTTCAGATTCTGGGCGAAAAGCTTGACGCTTTTGCCAAAGCAAGAACTGTTAAGCAGGCAAAGCAGATAATGATAGAGTCCATTAATAAAGATATTGAGACCAGATTGCAGTGCAAGCCGGAGGATTGCCATATCTCCATGGCATACACAGGAACTCAGGAAGAGATTCTTGAATTCAAGAAAGAGGTTCAGGAAATTTTCCCTAACCATGACATTATGGTGGACCCACTTTCTCTTAGCATATCCTGCCATATCGGACCAGGAGCAATCGCAATTACGGTGACGAAGAAATTACAGAATTAGCACTTATAATAATGCACGCGCTTTCGCTAGTTGTCCTACGGAACGGACACTAAGGCTCCACATATTGTGTCGCCAAGTGCCGCCGAGGACAAATGTGCATTATATATAAGTGCAAATTCTGCGCGTTGTGAGGGGAGCCCCGGAGGGGCTCCTGTTTTAATGGGAGAAAGGTTTCCCAGAGCCAAAAAGTTACGCTGAGAAACCGCGTGCGGTTTCTCAGCACGCGAAAACGTCTCGTGGGAAACCGGACAAGCCTTAAAAGGTTTCCCAGAGCAAGAAAGTCACGCTGAGAAACCGCGTGCGGTTTCTCAGCACGCGAAAACGTCTCGTGGGAAACCGGACAAGCCTTAAAAGGTTTCCCAGAGCAAGAAAGTCACGCTGAGAAACCAATGTTTTTCATAATCTCCAATAGAGCTAAATATATTAGTAGTAGCTAATTTTTGGAGGTGTTTATGGGTAAAAAAATACTTACTGTTTTAAAGGTTCTTGCGGTGGCTTATGTGATTACGGCACTTTTGATGATGTTGTCGTCATTTATTATGTTAAAGTTAGAATTATCTGCGGAGCAGTCCAGATTATTTGTAATGGTAATATATGGAGTGACCACGATTGTTGCCGGCTTAATATATGGTAAAATCAAGGGGAACAGAAGACTTTTGAACGGAGCATTTATGGGAATTGTGTATTTTGCTGTGCTTCTTGTGATTAGTTTTATTGTCAATAAGGGCTTTTCTGACAGTCTACAGGAAAATATTATTTCACTTATTATTTGCGTAGCCGGTGGAAGTATTGGCGGAATAATAAGTTAAGTCATTGACCATTGGGAAAAATAAAGTTATACTATTATAAGAAAATGTTTTGGAGGTACGGATTTATGAAAAATAACAACATAACCAAGGAACTCAGTGATATTGCAAGAGATTACCAGTTAAGTCAGGCGAGAGCTAATGAAATATATTTAGCTGTTGGTAAGAAATGCTTTGAGTTAAATAGAGAGAATCCTTCTGCAGATTACGCAAATATGTTTGCTGAGCTAGAAGAGATTATTAAGAGACAGGAAAACATGGAAGCCAGAAGAAAATTCCTCAACGGCATTGTAGTATGTACCAACTGTAAAGCTGACAATGGTGTTAACCTTTCTTTCTGTGCAAGCTGTGGAACCAGACTTCCACATAAGAGCGCAGCAGTGGATGATGGTAATATAAGATGTGTTAATTGTGGTAATGTTCTTAATCAGGGTCAGGCTTTCTGCGGTAATTGCGGAACCAAGGCACCGGAGCCTAAGGCAGCGCCGGTAGTGGAAGCTCCGGTGGTAGAGGCAGCACCTGTGGTGGAGCCGGCTCCTGTAGCAGAGAGTGCAGCAACAGTTGAAGTAACACCTGTAGCAGAGTCTGTTGAAACCCCTAAGGCTTATTCAATACCTGTGGAAGAACCAGTTAGCACAGATGTTACATGTAACGTATGTCAGACAGTTATTTCTAATCCAGCAGCAATTTTCTGTCCTAACTGCGGTAATAAGGTAAGATAGGCAGAAGTTATTATTAGAAGTTGAAAAATTCATCAATACATAGCAGGCATAATTTTACATAATGTTATAATACAATGGACTAAAGTGTTTTAAAAAAAAGTATTTAAAAAGAAACACTGTTGGCGGGAAAATTTCCCGCCAATTTTACTATATTAGTTTTACAACAGGAGGCGTATTAATTGAAGCTTATACATTGTGCGGATTTACATCTTGATTCCAATATGAATTCATACCTTAGTGATTCTAAGGCGAAGGAACGAAAAAGTGAGCTTTTGAAGACCTTCAGAAGATTGGTGGAGTACGCCCTTGCTAATGATGTGGCAGGAATAATAATTGCAGGGGATATGTTTGATAAAAAGAATATTTCCGCAACTGCAAGAAATGCGGTAATGCATGAGATTGTTAATAATCCCAATCTGGATTTTTATTATTTACGAGGCAATCATGATGAAAGTGGATTCTGGGGGGATTTGGAAGTTCTTCCGGAGAATTTACATATTTTTGGCAAGGAATGGATCGGCTACACTTTATATGAAAAGGAAGGTCGCAAGATTACCCTTAACGGCGTGGAGCTTTCTAAGGAGAACTCGGGGGAAATATGCTCCGGGCTTATTCTTAATGCCTCGGATTACAACATTGTGGTATTACATGGTCAGGAAAGTGAAAATACCAAAAAAGGGGCCCAGATTATCAATTTAAGAGAGCTTAAAAACCGCTCCATTGATTATCTTGCTTTGGGACACATTCATTCCTACAAAGAAGCAGAGCTTGATGCCAGAGGCGTGTACTGCTATGCAGGCTGCTTAGAAGGCAGAGGCTTTGATGAATGTGGGGAGCATGGTTTTGTACTTCTTAATATTAATGAAGAGAATTTTAACGGAACAAGGGAATTTGTGCCTTTTGCAGGAAGAAATCTCTATGAATTAGAGGTGGACATTACAGGCTGCAAGGATTCCATGGAGATTTCTGACGCCATTAATGAGGCGATAAAATCCTGCTGTTATGGTGAAAAAAATCTGGTCAAAATTATTTTGACCGGCGCGGTGGATGTGGAATGTGATGTTAACACGGAGCTTCTTTCCAAACGCTTTGAGGATGAATTTTATTATACCCGAATCAAAAATGCATCGGTCTACAACATTGATTACGAGATTTTTGCCAATGACCAGTCTTTAAAAGGGGAGTTTATTAGAAGAGTTCAGGCTGAGGATAATCTTACTGAGGATGAGAAGGCACAGGTTATCCGCTACGGAATTCTTGCCCTTAGAGGGGAGGAGATATAGTCAATGAAATTAATTAGCTGTGATATAGAGAATTTTGGCTGCCTTAGCAAGTTTCACATGGATTTTTCCGAAGGGTGCAATACCATATGTGAAGAAAATGGTTTTGGAAAAAGTACCCTGGCAGCATTTATTAAAGTGATGTTTTATGGCTTTGACAATCAGACCAAAAGAGATGAGCTTCTTAATGAAAGAACACGCTATAATCCTTGGCAGGGTGGTGTGTATGGAGGCAAAATTACTTTTTCGGTGGAGGAAAAGTCATACATATTAAGCAGAACATTTGGGGCGAAGGAAAGTGATGATTCATGGGATTTAAGGGAGGTCGCTACCAATTTACCAACAGATAAATGGGGACGTGGTATTGGTGAAGAACTGTTCAAATTAGACAGCCAGTCCTTTTTAAGAACTGTTTTTATTTCCCAGAATGACTGCGATTATTCCATGACGGACGGAATCAGTGCCAAACTGGGCAATCTCGCTGAAAATACGGACGACATTAATAATTTTGAAAAAGTTGACAAAAAACTTAAAGATATTCTTAATGCAATGAGCCCAAAAAGAAGCACCGGCTCCCTGTACAAGGTCAAAAACAGAATTGGAGAGCTTGAAAGTCAGATTAGAAAGCTTCCTACTCTTGAAAAATCCATACAGGATAATGAAAAACTTCTTATGGAAGCCCAGAAAAGGGAGGTGGAACTGGATGCCACAATCAGAGCTAATCAGGAAAAAGCCATTAAGCTTAACGCTGAATTAGGAGCAGCAAAAGAGCGCAATAACATATATAAGCTTAGCAAGTTAGAGGAAGAGGAATTTCATCGCCTGGAAAATAATTTTAAACATGGAGTACCGGAAGCGAGGGATATTGAAAAATGGGAGGACTATCTCACTTCTCAAAATAAACTTGTCGATAAGCAGGACAATCTTAGATTAATGGAAGAAAATTTTGCGTTAATCAAAAAGCAAACAACCTCTGATAAGCTTAGCACAGTGTGGGCTGCGCTGTCGGGAGTGTTTGGTGTTACCGCCATTATTTTATTCTTCATCAAAAAAGAAGTGGGAATAATTGGAGCTGTTTTGGCACTTTTGTTTTTTGCGGTGTCATTTATTTCCAGAAAAAGAAGCAGTATGCCAATAGAGGAGCCAGTGGAGCTTGTTAAGGCAAGGGAAGAAGTGGAAACAGAGTCAAATCGTCTTGCGAGTATGAATGATATAGCTTATAATAACAGTAAGTTGACAGGAATTGCAGGTTTTATTGATATATATTCTTGTCAGAAAAAATATGATGATTTTTCTGACGCTCTTAAAGAAATTTCTCAAAATTTAGTCAGGTTTAAGGAACTTAACGCAAAAAGAGAAGAGTTTCATAAGCAATTGGCAGCTTCTGATGACAGTAGATGTGCCGGTGAATTACTGGCGGTTAATGAGGAGATTAACAAGCTTCAACAGCAGAGTAAGCAACTTTCGGATAATATTAATCAGTACAATATTAATATTAGGGCGCTTAAGGATTCCTATGATGAGATTGCAGTGTGTCAGGAGGAGCTTGATAGCTTGAAGGAGCAATACGAGGCAGGTCTTGACAAATGCAGATTGCTTGCTGTGACCAAGGAACTTTTAGGGGAAGCTAAGGTATCTTTTGGGCAAAAATATATGGAGCCTATTAAAAAAGGCTTTGATAAATATTTAGAAATTCTGACAGAGAATTCGGGGGAAGGTTATTTTATTGACGCCAATGGTACAATTCTTATGGAAGAAAAGGGTATGCCAAGGGACAGAAAATTTATGAGTACCGGTTATAAGGATTTAATTGGTGTGTGTATGAGAATGGCTCTTGTGGACGCAATGTATCAGGAGGAGCGACCATTTATCATACTGGACGACCCTTTTGTCAATCTGGATGAAGAAAAGACAATAGGTGGTCTTAAGCTTTTAAAAGAGGTTAGCAAAGAATATCAGGTAATTTATTTTACCTGTCATAATAGTAGAGTTGGTTAGTGTAGATTTCACGCATAAATTTCACTCATGGGAGGTATGTGAATGAAAAAATTAATGAGTTTATTACTATCTCTTGTTATTGCAATGGGGCTTGTGTTTTCAGGTACAGGTTGCACCAGGGTAGTTAATCCTTTTTTTACAATTGAAGAAAGTTATGAGGATGTTTTAGAGAGTGAAAAAGATTCTGTGTCAGATAGTGGTGATGGAGCAGGCGAAGAGGATTCCACTGACAAAAAACCGACCAAGGATACTGATGAGGCTGATAAACCAACCAAGTCAGATGATTCAGATGAGGCTGATAAGCCAACCAGGGACACTGATGAAGATGTAACCAAGGAAGCTGATGAAAAGCCGACTAAGGCACCGGATGATTCCACTGGGGCAACAACCGAAAAACCAACAACTAAGCCTACAGAAGCACCAACTGAAAAACCAACAGTTAAGCCAACTGAAGCTCCTACTGTAAAGCCAACCGAAGCATCGACAGTTAAGCCATCTGTTGCTCCGACCGAGGCTCCAACAACTGCGCCGACCCAGGCTCCAACCGAAGCTCCAACAACGGGAGCGGCTACTGCATGGCAACCGGGCAACAATAACTATACTTATTCAGAGTTATCGGCTTGTAGTAATGTAACTACCTCAGATATCACCAATGCCAGAGCAATTTTGTCCAGTATAATCACTAATCAGATGTCTGATTTGGACAAAATCAGAACAGTTCATGATTATCTGGTAAAAAATACAACCTATGATTATAGCTATTACAGTAGGTCTGACAGTCACGACCATTTGAAGAATATTTTGGTTAATCATGTAGGTGTATGTCAGGGATATTCAGTTGCTTTTTATGTATTTATGAAGGAGCTTGGAATTAACTGTACACTGATGCTGGGGGATGCAGACAATGGAAGCGGTTCGGTAGGACATGCATGGAATGCTGTTGAGATAGACGGATTGTGGTATTTTGTGGATGTTACATGGGATGACCCATTTATTAATGGAACCACTGCATATACTGATGGATACAATTTATCCTATGAATATTTGTTATGTACATTTGACCAGATTGGGGTGAGTCATACCTATGATAGCTATATAGGGGACCAGCCGGATGCATATGGCACATCAACACAGTATAATGACTATATGTACTTGTCAATGGGACTTAATGGTCTGTACAGAGTTAATAGTCTTGACAAAGTCGCAGAAGTAGCAAGCGCTGTGACAAGTAGTTGTGTATATATGTTTATAATTGATGGTGGTGCTTTTACAGTTAATGATGTATGGAATACCTTCTGTAATAACCTTGATGTTTATAAAATTGGCGGATATTCAGTTGGGGCTTCAATGTCAGATAGCACAATTAAAATAACTGTAACCCAATCCTAATTATTAAGCCTGTAATCCTTGGGACTTACACCTTGGTATTTTCTAAAGGTTTTGGCAAAATAACTCATATTAGTTAATAACAATAGTTCGGCAGCTCTCTGGATTCGATATTCTTTAAGATATTGAATCGGGGTGCTGCCGATGTTTTGTTGTCGGTTTCTTAGGGGTCAAAAACGCACCTCTGAGACACCATTCGTGGTGTCCCAGCTCGCGAAAACGTCCCGTCAGACATCAAGGAAGCTTCCAAAAAGTTTCCCAGAGCCAAAAAGTACCTCTGAGAAACCGCGTGCGG
>CAZNUK010000035.1:0-3204 GCA_964576255.1 uncultured Butyrivibrio sp. | reverse complement strand
CTTGCGGTTTCTCAGCCGATGAAAAGTAGCCGTGAGAAACCAACAAGCTTCCAAAGAGTTTCCCAGAGCCAAAAAGTACCTCTGAGAAACCGCGTGCGGTTTCTCAGCTCGCGAAAACGTCTCGTCAGATACCAACCAAACTAAAAAGACCATACGAGTTAATCCTCGTATGGTCTAATTCTATAAGTAACACCTAATTCGTCGCATATTCTCTGGCATTCCTGTTCTTCTTCCTTAGTAATTGTTGTTGCAACAGTTGAAAGAATTACATTAGGAACGTATTTGGAAGCTTTTGAAGCAAAGTCTAACATTGCATCAAAGGATTCAAGCCCAAAACGGCTTTTTGTAAGCTCGTAATAACGCTCCTTATTAGGAGTGTTAAGACTTATTGAAATTGTATCAATAAGGCCTTTCAAGTTAGGTGTAATGTCACAATTATTAACAAGATTGCCAAGGCCGTTTGTGTTAATTCTTGTTGGCTTGTTGTAGGTTGATTTTAAGAAACGGGCAACCTCAATAACTGCATCTATTCTTTCGGTAGGCTCGCCGAAGCCACAAAATACGATTTCGTCGTATTTGTCTATGTCAAAATTAGCAAAATCGTCAATAATTTCCTGAACTGACGGTTCACGCTCAAGCCACAGCACCCCGGAATTCTCCATATGGTCTCTGGTCTGTCTCAAGCAAAATGTGCAGGCACAAGGGCATTTATTGGTAAGGTTAACATATAAATTGTTGTGTACTTCGTAAAGTATAGTCATAAAATCTCCATTCCGCCACGAAGGCATATATAATTTGCCGCGAGGGCACAGTTTATCTCGCCAAAAAGGCTAGTGATACAAATTACTTTAATTTATACAAAATCTCTTCAAAACATACACCATCAGTAGGGGGTATGTCAAATTCTTCTGTAACACTAATGCAGTCCCTGACAAAGCGGGAAGCTTTTTTAACGGATTTGTCAAAAGAAATTTTGTGCACCGCATCGGAGGCAATAATTGATGAAAAAATATCTCCGGTGCCGGAGCGCACATGGCCAACCTTTTTTTCTTTGAGAATCTTAGGCAGGCTTCCGGACTCATACACAATGTTTCCAAGGTAATTGCCCATTTCAATTCCGGTTATAACTACTTTTTTGGCACCATTTTCGGCAAGCTTATGAGCAAGCTCATAATAATCCTTGCGCGTAAAACTTTCGGGTGTGTAGGCTGTGTCCGTAAGAATGCAGGCCTCCGTAAGGTTAGGAGTGAGCACGTCGGCGTATTTAACCAATTGCTTCATTTCCTGACACATTTCTTCGGTATAAGTAGGATAAGGTTTGCCGTTTTCACCCATAACAGGGTCAATTATAACCACAGTGTCTTCGGTGCGAAAGTCAGCAATGAATTTTTCTACAATTCGTATCTGCTTTTTGGAGCCAAGAAAACCTGACAAAATTCCTGAGAAACACAGGTCAATTTTTTTCCAGTTAGAAATGTACTCCTCCATCTTAGGGGTGTAGTCCTCAAAAAAATACTCTTTAAAGCCCGTGTGATTGGAAAAAATTGATGTAGGCACCGGACAGCATTGGATTCTCATATGTGAGATGATGGGCAAAGCTACCGCAATGGAGCAACGTCCAAAACCTGACATATCATTAATTAATGCGATTTTATTTTGACGGTTATGGTCAGTTAAATTCATAGCTATTTCCTTTCCACGTCCATAAGTGTTGCCAAAGGAGTTTTTGATAAACCAAGATAAGCAATTACAAATAAAAAGCAGTTGGCGGCGTATTCCATCATAAGTGCCGGAAGCTGCGCCATGGAAGCCTTAAGTCCGCCGTACATAACCGCACCGGCAAAATAGTAACCCGCAACAGGAATAAAAAGGCTTATGCAACCGGCTACAATGGTAAGACTTTTCTGATTTTTGAAGGGTAGCTTACGCAAGCCGTAGAAGGTAAGCGCCATCAAGGTTTTTATCATAAGAGTAGGTAACATCCAAGCCGGGTAGCCGAACAAATCCGACAAAGAGGAACCCACCCCTGCGGCAAGTATTCCATATTTCAATGTTATGAAGCAACAGATAATCAATATCACTGAATTACCAAGATTAAAATAACCCATAGGAACAGGGATTCTTATAAAAGTGGTTGTTACACAGATTACTGCTGCAAAAACTGCTGAAAAGATAAGATAACGTTTGTTCATAAACAGCCTCCTTAAAGGGATATTGGAATATTAACAAAAATCTGGCTTGAAAAAAAGTACCAGTTTTTAATAAAATAAGCATACCAGATAGGAATGTTTCCATATTAGAACAAAAGTAATGTTGACTATGGAAAAAATTTGACGTACAATATTTTCTATGTAGCTTTATCTCAATAAAGTGAAAAAATTTACAGGAGGCACACAAAAATGGGAAGAATTTATAACTTTTCAGCCGGACCGGCAGTTTTACCGGAAGAGGTATTAAGAGAAGCCGCAGAAGAAATGATGGATTACAAAGGATGCGGAATGTCGGTTATGGAAATGAGTCATAGATCTAAGGTCTATGATGACATTATTAAGGAAGCAGAAGCTGACTTAAGAGACCTTATGGGAATACCTGACAATTACAAGGTACTTTTCCTTCAGGGTGGAGCATCACAGCAGTTTGCAATGATTCCAATGAACCTTATGAAGAATAAGAAGGCAGGATACATTGTAACAGGACAGTGGGCTAAGAAAGCATATCAGGAGGCTAAGATTTACGGTGAGGCAATTGAACTTGCATCATCTGCTGATGAGACATTCTCATACATACCTGATTGCTCAGATCTGGATATTCCAGAGGATGTGGACTATGTGTACATCTGCGAGAACAACACAATTTACGGAACTAAGTTCAAAGAATTACCTAACACAAAGGGACACGTATTAGTATCAGACGTATCATCTTGCTTTTTATCTGAGCCAGTTGACGTTACTAAGTACGGCGTAATTTACGGTGGAGTTCAGAAGAACATCGGACCTGCAGGTGTTGTAATTGCAATTATCAGAGAAGACCTTATTACAGAGGATACACTTCCAGGTACACCAACAATGTTGAAATATAAGATTCATGTAGATAATGAGTCTATGTACAATACACCACCTTGCTACGGCATCTATATCTGTGGCAAAGTATTTAAGTGGATTAAGAAGATGGGTGGCTTACAGGCTATGAAGGAGCATAACGAGA
>CAZNUK010000034.1:0-24023 GCA_964576255.1 uncultured Butyrivibrio sp. | reverse complement strand
GCCCGGAAGTCGCCTGTGAGACCTCCAGCACAGACAAAGAGGAGGTCTCAGCGCCCGGAAGTCGCCTGTGAGACCTCCAGCACGTTTAAAGAGGAGGTCTCAGGGCCAAGAAGTCGCCTGTGAGACCTCCAGCACAGTTAAAGAGGAGGTCTCAGCGCCCGGAAGTCGCCAATGAGACCTCCGCAAGCCATAAAAAAGCTCCCCGCTCGCGACACGAAAAAAAGGCACTTGCAAACTGTTCGAAGCGAAGCAAGTTTTTGCAAGTGCCTTATAATAAAATTTTGTGTATCGAGAAAATTCTTACTTAATATCCTTCTTGTTAATTGCATAGCATGAGAAGAAACTTGAAATTGCCAAAAATATAATTGCAACAACAATAGCTCTTACAAATGTTCCTGTAGATGCCTCTGAAGTAACATGGAATGCAATGTTTCCAAGGTTAGTGTACTTACTCAGGTCAAAATCTGAATTAGGAAAAGCAACAGCAATCAACAGGTTAATTAATGTGTAAAGAAGATTGCCAATTGTTCCGTATACAAGACCGCTTATCAAAGCAATTGGTGTTTTCCTTGACACGTAAAAAATCATCATAAAAAATGAGGTAAGAGATATATTGCTCAATAACTGAACAAGAATCATCTTAAGTATTCCTTTTGCATTGACAATTTCATTAACTCCAACCAATTTACAACCAACAAGAACAATTGTTGCAATTAATATAAACACTACTATAGAAAAAACAGTGGTTATTATTAATTTTGAAAAGTATGTAAGGTATCTTGGTAAAATGTTAACAGCGGTATTTTTAACATAGCCTGACTGGTATTCGCTGCTGACAAATGTTATGGCAAAAATAATAAAAAATACAATTGCAAAATTACCAAATAAAAACATCTGCATATATCCATCGACATTTTTTGGAACGGTTGCCTCAAGAAGCGTCATGGTTTCTGCGCCTAATGTCTCGGCATCCATATATCTCATGGATAATTCTAACATAGCAAATGAACCCATCATAAAGAGGGAAAATAAAATAACTGCTCCTAGAAGGATGTAGGTCATTTTGCTTCGAAGGACTCTGTAGGTGTCCATTTTAATTACTCTTAGCATATGAATCACCTCCTGTAAGACTGAAATAAAATTCTTCAAGGTCATCGCCATGGTCGTTTAATTCTTCAGCAGTCAACTCCCTGATAAGCTTGCCCTTGTCAATAATTCCGTAACGGGTAGCCATTTTGGAAAGCTCTCCAAGAATATGGCTGGAAATGATAAAAGTAATATTTTTTTCCTGATTAAGCTTCAGGATGGTATTTCTGATTTCTAAAATACCCTGTGGGTCCAGACCGTTGGTTGGCTCATCCAAAATGATGAGTTTAGGCTCGCCAACAAGAGCAATTGCAATTCCAAGACGCTGTTTCATTCCAAGAGAAAAGCCTTTGGCTTTCTTCTTGTCCTGAGGGTCCAAATCAACAAGTCTTAATAATTCCCTGGCATAGCCCTTGTCATTAATGCCCATACACAGGCATTTTAAGTACACATTATCGAATGCTGACATATCCAGATAAAGTCCCGGTTCTTCAATGAGACATCCAACCTGACTATATACTTTTTCAGAAATTAAATTTTCATAAGGTACTCCAAATAATGAAAAACTGCCACTGGTGGGCTTGGCAAGACCGGCAATCATTTTGAGCGTGGTGGTTTTGCCTGCACCATTTCTACCGATAAAACCATATATATCTCCCTGATTAAGACAGATATTAATGGAATCTACAGCTTTGAACCCCTGGTATTCCTTGGTCAACTGGTCTGTTGAAAGAATATTTTCCATAAATTTCTCCTTTATCTGTTTTTTAGTATTATATATTAAATAAAAAAGTAATTCAAGTAAAGAAAATCTTTTGTGCACCTTGACAAATATTGTGAGGTTTAATATACTAATATTAGTTGTTTTTGCGTAAAAGTTGATATGACGGAAATAGTAGTAAAGGAGTAGATATAGTATGTTTAGTCAGCTTATGGGAAAATATCTTGTGGACAAGGGTTTAATGTCTGAAGAAGTGAAGAGAGATATTCTCAATGAACAGGCAAGTGCCAGAGTTAGACTTGGTACAATTGCTGTGGCAGAGAAGATGCTCACAGAGAGACAGGCAGAGGAGATTAATCATCTCCAGACCCAGATGGATATGAGATTTGGTGATATTGCTGTAGATAAGGGATTTTTAACAGAAGGACAGGTTTTGCAGCTTTTAGAGAAGCAGGGAAATTCATATATGAAGTTCGTGCAGCTTGTTAATGAGAAATCTGGAATCAGTATTAATGACTTAGAAGTTAAGGTAGAGGAATTTCGTAAGGAGAAGGGCTTTACAGAGTCAGAGTTAGAAGCACTTAAGCAGGATGATATTGATGCAATTGTGCCGGTATTTGCTTTTTCTGCCAAGCCTTACGTAACTGATTTGGTAGGTCTTGTGTTAAGAAATATCACACGTTTTATTTCATCTAACTATTACATTGACAGAATTCGTCATGTGAGTGAATTTAATTATAAGTTTTTTGCAGGACAGAAGGTAATCGGAGACCATACGATTTATCTTGGCTTCGGTGCAGAAGATGATATATCTGGACTTGAGCTTTTGGCATCTAAATATTCTAAGGATGCGGATATGGAAGGAACTGAAGATGTAGCGGATGCAGTTGGAGAATTTGCTAATATCAATAACGGTCTTTTGGCATCTGAGTTAAGCGAGAAGGGTGTTGACATTGATATGGAACCACCATTCTTCTATATGGACCAGACAGCGGAAGGCAGCGCATACGTTGTTAACGCTTATATTGAAGATAAGAAGGTTTCAATTTACATAGCAGTTGATACTCCTGTAAGCCTTGGTAAGTTAAAATACATCTCTAAATCCAAAAAGACAGAGAGTAGTGTTAATGCAGAAGGCAGCAAGGGAACCGTTGTTATTGTAGACGATTCCAGAATGATTCGTAATATGTTAAGACAGATTCTTGAAGAGAACGGATATGCAGTTATTGCAGAAGCTGAGAATGGTTTGGAAGCTGTTACTGCATATAGAGAATACAGACCGGACATAATAACATTGGATATTACAATGCCACAGATGGACGGTGTTGAAGCTCTTAAGGAGATTATGAAGTTTGATCCTGATGCGTATGCTATTATGATTACTGCGGCAGGACAGCAGCAGAAGGTTATTACAGCACTGAAGGCTGGTGCAGCCAAGTTTGTTATGAAGCCGTTTATGAAGGATGAGGTTTTGGCAAGCTTTGTCAAATAATTGAAATAATTGGGTGGTACGGAGTAAATAATGTATTGCAAGGATAAGTCCTGATATATTATTAATCCAGTATCACCCTTTAGTTTTGTGGAGAAATAATGGAAAGAATAGAAGAGATCGTTGGGTTCATAGACGATTATAAGAAATATCAGGCATTGATGATGAACTATGAATGTGCAATGCTTGAGATTAAGACAAAATTAGATGTACTGAATGCAGAACTTTCAGTTAAGGACGACCATAATCCTTTTGAGACTATTAAGACAAGAATTAAAAAACCAATGAGTATAATTAATAAATTAAAAAAAGACGGAATAGATGTTACCTTAGAGAATATCGAAAAACATCTTAATGATGTGGCAGGAATCAGGGTTATATGTTCTTTCCCTGATGATATATATAAGCTTGCAGATTATCTGGAGAAACAGGATGATATCAGAGTAATTACCAGAAAGGATTTTATTGCCAATCCCAAACCTAATGGCTATAGAAGCCTTCATTTAATTGTTGAGATTCCGATTTTTTTAACCACTGAGAAGAAAAATATGCGTGTGGAAGTGCAGTTTAGAACCATAGCCATGGATTTCTGGGCGAGCCTTGAACACAAGCTCAAATACAAAAAAGAAATTGATAATGCAGAAAGCATTTCTAATGAGTTGTATTATTGTGCAGAGCTGATTAACCAATTGGACTGCCGTATGCAGCAGATTCGTGAAAAAATCGAAATGGAGTAATTGTATTAATGAAAAAGACTATTGCTACTAATATTGTAAAAATACTTATACTTCTCCTTGCAGCAGTGGCACAGATTGCCGTAATAGTACTGCCAACTATTTGGCTTGAACAACATTATGCTTATTTTTATCTGGTGTCAGAGGTAATTGCAGTTTTAATTATTCTGTACCTTTTAAAGTCGGATATTAATCCTTTGTATAAAATTCCATGGATAATTCTGCTGTTGGTAGTACCCGTATTTGGTTGTCTGGTATATTTTGTTTATGGAAGAATGCATTTTGCCAAGTCAGAAATAAAAAGAGCGGGCGAATGTATTGAAGAATATAAGGCAGCAATTAATTCACGCTCTAATAGTAATGCGTTGTTAAAGGAATTAGACCCTGATATAGCAGTGCAGACGGAATATTTGTATAGATATGCTGATGCACCTGTGTATACCAACACTACCACCAGATATTTTCCCTTGGGAGATGATATGTTTCCAGTTTTAATTGAGGAATTAAAGAATGCGGAACATTTTATTTTTATGGAGTTTTTCATTATAGAAGAAGGTGTTATGCTTGACAGTATAGTGGAAATTCTGGAAAAGAAGGTGGAGGAAGGCCTTGACGTGCGCTTTATGTATGACAGCTTTGGAAGTATTTTGAGAGCACCGGCAGATATGGTCAGAAGACTGGAGAAAAAGGGTATCAGATGCTATGAATTTAACAGTTTTAAAAGTGCATTTGATTCAAGGTATAATAACAGAGATCACAGAAAAATATGTGTTATTGACGGAAGTGTAGGCTTTACAGGTGGTTTTAATCTTGCAGATGAATATATTAATCAAAAGGTTGTATATGGACATTGGAAGGATACCGCAATTATGATAAAGGGCGATGCGGTATGGAGTCTTACAGCTATGTTTTTGGCGCTCTGGGACAGCTCCAAAAGAGAAATGGATGACTATCAGCAATATATTCCGTCAGCCAAATTCACTTATAACGATGGTTTTGTGGCGCCATATACGGATTATCCACTGGATGGTGAGCCTGTTGGCAAAAATGTATACCTTAATATGATTACCCGCGCGGATAAATATGTCTATATAATGACTCCGTATCTGGTATTGGATACTGTTATTATGTCTGCTTTGGAAAACGCTGCCAAAAACGGTGTGGACGTGCGAATTATTATGCCGGGAATACCGGATAAAAAGGTCGTATATATGCTTAGCCAGTCCTTTTATGATGTATTGTTAAAGGCAGGAGTTAAAATATATGAATACACACCGGGATTTGTTCATGCAAAAGTATTTTTATCCGATGATACAACGGCAGTAGTAGGAACAATTAATCTGGATTACAGAAGCCTTGCCCATCATTTTGAGGACGCAATATGGATATATAAGACTTCGTCCATAGCTGACATTAAAGCGGATTTTATGGATACAATGAGTAAATCGGAAGAAGTTCCTAAAGAGGGCAGAAAAGAATCCGTCCTAAGACGAATTCTTATACCGATACTGAGGTTATTTGCCCCATTGTTTTAATTATTTGGAAACACTTTGCTTGATGGCCTCCATGCTTTCCTTGCTGATGACATGCTCCATACGGCATGCGTCTGAGGAGGCAATCTCATATGGAACTCCAAGTCCCACTAACCAGTTAGTAAGAACGGTATGCCTCTCATATATCATTTCGGCAATGCTTCTTCCTGATTCTGTCAGGGTGATGTATCCCGCGTCGGATACAGTTATGTGACCATTCTCACGAAGGCTTTTCATAGCAACGCTCACACTTGCTTTGGTAAAATTTAATTCGTGTGCAATATCAATTGAACGAACTACCGGAAGCTCTCGGCTTAATGTAAGAATTGTTTCTAAATAATTCTCTGCTGATTCATTGGTTTTGGTCATATAGCAACCCCCCTGTAATTTAGGTAAATATTTTTTACATTGTATCATATAATTGCAAAAAAGACAACTAAAATCAATGGAATACATTGACAAAAAAAGGCGGTTAGCCTATACTAACCAGAGAAATGCAAGTATGTTTTTGGAGGTTTAGTATGTCAACAGAACAGATTATTGGAACAAGCATAGTCGGAGTAATTATTCTTGGGATAGTTGCGTTCATTATAGTGAGCATGATTAAAGATAAAAAAAATAATAAAGGTGGTTGTACCGGCAATTGCAGTACCTGCAAGGGTTGCAAATAATGGTGCCAAGGTGCTTATATGTACGACAAATTAACAGAAAATGATATTAAAAAAATGCAGGAAGAAATCGACCATAGAAAGCTGGTGCTTCGTAAGGAACTTATTGAAGCTGTTAAAGAAGCCAGAGCTCATGGTGATTTAAGTGAGAATTTTGAATATTATGCTGCTAAGCGTGAGAAAAACCGTAATGAAAGCAGAATCAGATATCTTGAGAGAATGATTAAAACAGCTACCGTTATCAGCGATGTTTCTGCTGATGATGAGGTGGGGCTTAATAACACAGTTGAAGTGTATTTTGAAGAAGATGACGAGACCGAAGTGTACAAAATAGTCACTACAGTAAGAGGTAATTCCTTAGATGGAAGAATAAGTAATGAATCCCCCCTTGGCAAAGCTCTTTTGGGGCATAAAGCAGGGGACAGAGTGAAGGTTTGCGTCAATGGAGATAATGGTTATTATGTAGTAATCAAATCTATTACCAAGACTGAGAGTGAAGAAGACGAGATGAGAAGTTTTTAAGAGATGAATGACAAGATTTTACTGGTTGCAATTAATTCCAAATTTATACATTCTAATTTGGCGGTGTACTGTCTGAAAAATGCGGCAAAACCCTATGAAGATTATGTGGATATCGCCGAATATTCCATTAATAACAGAGCGGAGGATATTCTTAGAGAAATATACATGGCCAAACCGAAGGTTGTTGGTTTTTCCTGTTACATATGGAATATAGAGATGGTAAAAGAGCTTATAGTGGAGCTTAAAAAACTTCTTCCACAAATACATATCTGGCTTGGCGGTCCGGAGGTATCCTATAATTCACAGGATTACCTTGGAGTTTTCCCGGTTGCAGGCGTAATGAAGGGGGAAGGGGAAGCTGTTTTTAAGGAGCTTGTGGCTTGTTATATGGAAAACAGACGGTGGGATATTAATAAAATTCCCGGAGTATGTATGAAGGTAGGGGATGAGATATATGACAATCCTTGCCCTTTGCCCATAGCATTGGAAGAATCCATACCATATGATTTGGATAATTTTGATAACAAAATAGTGTATTATGAAAGCTCCAGAGGCTGTCCTTTTTCATGTAGCTACTGCCTGTCCTCCGTTGATAAGAGACTTCGCTTCAGACCAATGGATGTGGTAAAAAAAGATTTGCAGACCTTTATTGACAAAGGGGTTAAGCTTGTGAAATTTATTGACAGGACTTTCAACTGTAATAAGGAGCATGCCTACGAAATTCTCAGATTTATTAAGGAAAAGGACAGAGGAATAACCGGCTTTCATTTTGAAATTGCCGCAGATATTCTGGACGAAGAAGGGCTTGTGCTTCTTAATTCTTTAAGACCAGGACTTGTCCAATTGGAAATTGGAGTACAATCAACCAACCCTGACACAATAAAAGCAATAAGACGTAATATGAATCTTGTCAAAGTGAAGGAAAATGTAGCACGAATTAAGACCGCAGGAAATATTCATATTCATCTGGATTTGATAGCAGGTCTGCCTTATGAGGATATTGAGTCCTTCAAAAAATCCTTCAACGATATATATGCCATGCAACCTGACCAGCTTCAATTGGGCTTTTTGAAGCTTCTTTATGGTTCAAATATGAGAGAAGAACGTGAAAAGTATGACATTGTAACCCATACAAAACCACCATATGAGGTTATGTCAACTAAAAACTTAAGTTATAATGATATACTTCTTCTTAAAACAGTGGAAAATGTAGTGGAAATGTTTTATAATAATGGAATGTTTAGTACATCTATCAGGTATTTGGAAGGCTTTGCGGAAAGTTCTTTTTCACTGTATGAAAATCTTGGCAAGTTGTATGATAATCGTTATCCTATGGGAAGTCTCCCGGGGAGAAATGATAAATACAGATTGTTATATGATTATGGTGCAGAGTTTTTGAATGAAACACAGATGGAATGCTTTGGAGAACTTCTTAAATACGATATGCTGTCAAGGGATAACCTTAAATCTCCACCGGATTTTATACATATGAATGTGGAGAAAAATCTTAGTGCCAGACGTCTTCTGGGTGATAAGAAACTCACCAAAGCAGAGCATGTGGAAGTGTTTGGTATAAATATTCCTCATTACATTAGTACCGGCAATGTAATAACAGGGGAATTTCCGATGTATTTTAATTATCTGGACAGAGATGTACTGACAGGTAATGCAATAATAAATACCTTATAAAGATTGGAGAATAATAATGAAAAAAATTCAGGTAACAATTAACCCAACAGAGATTAAAAGTCTTAACTATAACAATACTTTTACAAAAAAGCCGGGAGAAAAATTTTCTCTTCAGGTTAAGTCAGAGGCAGCGGTTAAACTGAATCCTAATAATCCTGTAACAGCTCTTGTAGTTGTTAATGTGAGAGTAGAGGACCCGGACAAATGCATTCAGATTGCAGTGGAGACAATTACTGGAATCACAGTAAGTACTTTTATTGATGATTTAGAAGGATTTATCCGTGCAAAATATCTTCCGGTAGTAATTATTGCTTCTAATGAGAAGATTAGAAATGTAACAACAACTCTTGGAATGCCTGTAAGACTTCCTAACCCTGTTTTTGGTGAAGGTGGAGAAATGGAGCAGCCAGAGGGACTTACACAATAGGTTTGGTGATTTAGATGATTAGAATTCTGGCAGGTTTTTTTGTGGATAATCCTACAGAATATACTAACCCAAGGGTTCGTAAGGTATATGGAGTTTTGGCGGGCGTGGTAGGAATTGTTCTTAATGTAATTCTTGCAGTGGGCAAATTCATTGCAGGAATATTAAGTGGCTCTATATCAATTGTCGCAGATGCCTTTAACAATCTGTCGGATGCAGGTTCCTCCATTATTTCTCTTATGGGTTTTCATCTCGGAGAGAAAAAACCGGACAGAGACCATCCTTTTGGTCATGGCAGAATGGAATACATATCTGCATTGTTGGTGTCTGTGGTTATACTTATAATGGGCTTTGAGCTTGGCAAGAGCTCTGTGGACAAAATAATTAATCCAAAGCCGGTGGAAAGCAGTCTTCTTACGGTGATTATTCTTCTTGCAGCAATTGTGGTAAAATTGTATATGCATTTTTATAATAGAATTTACGGCAAAAGAATCAATTCACAGGCTATGAAAGCCACAGCAATTGATTCAATCAGTGATGTGGGAGCTACATCCGTGGTTCTTATTTCTATTATTGTGGGCAAGTATACCGGACTTAATATTGATGGATATGCAGGTCTTTTGGTTGCGTTATTTATTTTTTATGCAGGACTTCGTTCTATCAAAGAGACAATGGACCCACTTTTGGGGCAGGCTCCAGATGCTGATTTTGTTAAGTGTATTAAGGAAATAGTGGACAGATACGAAGAAATTATCGGTGTTCATGATTTGATAGTGCATGACTATGGACCGGGCAGAAGAATAATATCTCTTCATTGTGAGGTTTCAGAAGAAGGAAATATGGTGGAGCTTCATGAGATTATTGACAAATGCGAAAGAGAGCTTTGTCAGGAGCTTGGCTGTATGGCAACTATACATATGGACCCTATTACTCTTAACAATGAGAGAGTTGATGGGTTAAAAAATAGCATTTTGGAAGAGATACATAAATATAATTCCAAAATCACCCTCCATGACTTCAGAGTTGTGGACGGTCCTAATCAGACCAATGTGATTTTTGATGCAGTAATGCCTTCCGACCTTAAGATTACAGAAAAAGAACTTCGAGATAAATTAGAAGGCATAATTAGTGCTCTTCCGGGAAACTGCGTCGGTGTTATTACAATCGACAGACAGTTCTCCGATTGGCAGCTATAATTCGTATATTTTAGACGGGTCAATATATTTGGATAATTCTAATCTGGCGAAATCAAGCATTTCGTCAGATTTTTTCTTTTCATAGGTGCATATTCCGTTATAATTTTCATATGGATACGCGGTAATTGCACAATATCTTTGACGTCTCATAGTTTTAAGGTAGTCAGAAGAAATTCTAAAAACTCCCAGACTTATATCATATATGAGGTTGCCGTCAATTTGCGAAAAAACCTTATGATAGCAATTGGAATAGGCATTCTGATAGTCGGGAATATGAATCATCGGGTCAAAGCAAAGTCTTACAGTGGATTTGTTATTTAAAGCACATTTGATTGCTTCAATTCTCATATCAAGACTTGGTGTGTAATGCTCGTAAGGGGTAACCTCATCCGGAGAAAGAGTCCAAGCAAAAATTACATTAGGAAGATTGCTGTTTTTAAGCATATTAACCATAAAAGCGGATTTGGTGCGTACTTCAATGGAAAGGTTGGGATTTTGTGCTGCAAAATCAATCCACTTCTGTGTGATATGGGTAAGCCCCTCCACTGCCAATAAATCTGTATCGTAAGAGATGCAGATATACATTGAATGTTCCTTTAACTTTTTAGAAACCTCGTTAAAATAATCTTCCACATTAACAAACACTACCATATTACCTGATGGGTACATTCCCTGAAGATAGCAGTATTCACAGTCGTATATACAGTTCATTATGTTAGATGTGTAATAAAAATGTGAATTGCCAAAGCTCTGACAGAATCTTGAACCGCCATATAAAAGCACTGAGTTATTAACTGCCAGAATAAGGGACTGGGCTTTTTTCTGCAATGAAAAGTCCTGACGGCTTCTGTTAAACATATCCTTATAGTGTCTGATTTTAATAATGTGGGCGTTAGGAAAATGAGTAAGAATTTCCTCGGTCAATGGATAGTTAAAAGCATTGTCCTCCACATATATATGTGAATAATTATTGGCAAAGTATTTGTTGTCTGATTTGTTCATATATTTTCTTTCCTTGATTTTTGTTAGTAACAGGAAGGCTGTATTCTTCCCTGCATTTATCTGTAAAATCTTTTAAATCTCCTACAAAATTTCCGTAATATGTAAGAAGAGTTTTTAGAGAATTGGTCATTGTCTCGGATAGCTTAAGAGAAACTGCTAAATCCTCAATTAGAGCTAAATTGTCACCAGAGCCTAAAGTGGGCTCGTAGATGCTTCTAATTCTCTTGGTAAGCTTATTGTAAAGTTCTTCATCCTTATAAGTGATAAAATAACACCGGCTGCTGCCATATTCTTTAATGGCATCTTCGGCAATTTTGTAGAGCTTAGAGTCTTTTATCGCCTGCTCTTTAAAGTCGTGCTTGATTAATATATCCGGATAGCAGGCTTTTTTAGTGATAGGGTCTATAATTGTATGATATATTATGTTGTCATCCCCAGGGGTTGCATATATAAAAATATCAGAAAGCATATTAGTGCTCCTTTCGTGCAATTCGGTGAAGCTGAGGCTTTAGTTCCATATGGGTAACACAACCGGAATTAAGGGCGTAGATAACTGCATCTGCCACATTAGCCGCTGTAAGATAACAACCATCTTCTGTAGAAGCTGTAAAATCAGCATTACGGTACAGATTAGTATCCGTCATATCCGGTTCAATAGTAATTACACGAACACCATGTTTTCTGGCTTCGTCAAAAATACTGTCCGAAAAGCTTGACAGTCCTGCTTTGGTAGCTCCGTAGGCAGCGCCATGGGGATTGGATTTGTGGGCTGTAACGCTGGAAATATTAACTATGGTTCCGCCCTGTTTTTTGAAGCTTCTCAAAATAAGGTTGGTAATGAGAAGTGGAGCTTCCAGATTAACAGTCATTAATTCATGAATTTTAGAAGAATTAAGCTCTTCGTGAAGCCCATAAAAGCCAACGCCGGCATTGTTAACCAATATGGATATATTTTCTTCCTTTAAAAGCTTTTTGACGAACTTCTCCACTGCCATTAAATCCATTAAATCCATATAGTGATTATAAAAATTCGGATGGACGATATCTGAACTATTTCTGGAAATTCCAATAACCTTCATACCGTTTTCTAACATTTTTATAGCAATGGCTTTTCCTATTCCTGAGGAAACGCCTGTAATTAAAACTGTTTTCATATGCACTCCTTTTTGTTGACACATTCTAATAAAAATAATATCATTAAGGCAAATGAAAAAAAAGAGGTTATTTGATAAATGAAGGACAAAAGCAAGCTTTTATTGATTATATTTGGCTCTATAGCTATTATTTCCGTTATTGTGACGGTTGTAGTTATTACGGTAGGAGGTTTTAATGAACCTACCGTCAGACCGACAGATGAGACTACAACAGAGGATACAACTACTGCACCATTGACAGTGGATGACTATTATAATTTTTTCCTTGAATACAGTGAATCAGGAGCAATAAGCCTGGCACTTAATTATGCATATATGTATATGGATGAGTGTGAGGATGAGACAACTCTTACAGAAATGTATAAGAAGGTTGCAGATATTTATGTGAATAACAAGAATTATTCTGCTGCATATAATCTTCTTGCTGATTCCGGAATAGATGGACTTTATGAGTCGTACTGTCAGGATGTTTTGGATTTGGATGCTTATGCAGGCAGGTATACTGATGAGGACAGTGAAGAATACTTTTACCTTGGAAGCTATCCACAGAATGGATATACAGCTAATAAACTTCCGGAGTATGTAATTAATGCAAAATTTGACAGCAATAATTATGCTGAGATATATGGCGTTCAGTATGTCCGTGTTGAGAATGCAGAAGGTTATGTGTATTTTCCATATGAGCCGGTGCGTTGGTGGACAATTGGAGAATATGAAGGAAATTATGCGTGTCTTAGTGAACTGATTATAGATACCATACCGTTTCACAGGAGTTTTGCTGCATCTACTTGGGATATAAGTGATATCAGAACATGGCTTAACGGGGAATTCTATGATAATTGTTTTGATGATATAGATAAAACCTTGATTACAGAGCATTTTACTCCTGCCAGCAACAACTATTATCATGGTTTTGTTAGCGGAGCGGATACTTATAATAATATTAGTTTAATTACTTCTGCCAGCCTTGCGGACGGAACATATATATTCACTGACCATAACTCTTTGGAAATGCAGGAATTAAGAAAAGCTACAGCAACAGAGTACGCCATAGCAAAAGGACTTAGAACCTATGAAGGTAATTTAGGAAGATGGTGGACTGCTACGTCGGCGGATGCAGCTAATCTCTACACAGTAGTAGTTAATGAAGATGGTGTAATTCTCATTGAAAGTGGAGGAGAAGTTAACACCAAAAATGAAATCGGTGTAAGACCATTTATCTTTGTAAAAAAAGAGGTTAACTAATGTTTCACATCAAAAATGGAACTATTAAACTTTCTGTAAGAGGATTTGTGGAATTTCTATGCCAGAGCGGCGATATTGATAACCGCTTCGGAGGAATATCCGACAAAGCCGCAATGGAGGCAGGAAGTAAGGCACATCGTAAAATACAAAAATCAATGGGACCTCTTTATCAAGCTGAGGTCCCTTTAAAGTTGTGCCTTTCCCAAGATAAATATACAGTTGCTATTGAGGGCAGAGCGGATGGAATTTTTCCACAGGAGGATTTAATCTATATTGATGAAATAAAAGGCACATACAAAGATATTCGCTATATTACAGAAGCTGTTTATGTTCACAAGGCTCAGGCTATGTGTTATGGATATTTTTATGCCTTAAATGAAAATATGGATAAAATCGGAATACGTAATACCTATGTGAATCTTGATACGGAAGAATTACGTTATTTTGAAGAGATATTTACATTCGACGAGCTTAAAAGCTGGTTTGATGACCTATATACTGAGTTGCAAAAATGGGGGGATTATCTGTGGGAACATCAGAACAGGCGTAATCGTAGTATTAAAGAACTGGATTTTCCTTATGAGTACAGGGAAGGACAGAGAAATCTGGCAGTCAGTGTATATAAATCCATTGCACAGGAAAAAAATCTGTTCATTCAGGCACCTACAGGTGTTGGTAAAACTATTTCCACCATATACCCATCGGTCAAAACCATGGGAGAGGGTATGACTGGTAAAATTTTTTATCTTACGGCGAAGACCATTACCAGAACAGCAGCCGAGGACGCTTATAAAGTGCTTAGAGAGAAAGGTCTTGTATTTAAATCAGCCACAATAACAGCCAAGGAGAAGCTGTGTTTTCTGGAATCAGAGGAGGGTCCACAGTGTAATCCCATTGCCTGCCCATATGCCAAGGGGCATTATGACAGGGTTAACGAGGCTGTATATGACATTATAATGCATGAGGATGTTATAAGTCGTCAGAAGATAGAAGAATACGCAATTAAGCATAAAGTATGCCCCTTTGAATTTGGGCTTGATGTAACCTACTGGGTGGACGGAATAATCTGTGACTATAATTATGTCTTTGACCCTCATGTTTACCTCAAAAGGTATTTTTCGGAAGGGAGTAAAAGAGATTATGTATTTCTGGTTGATGAAGCGCATAACCTTGTAGATAGGGCAAGAGAAATGTACAGTGCTTCTGTTCTGAAGGAAGATTTCCTTGCAATTAAACGCCTTGTAGCGGATAAGAGTAAAAGACTTGCCGGTGCTTTGGAGCGTTGTAACAAAAATATGCTGGAGTATAAAAGAGAGTGCCACGAGGAGTATAAAATTATTTCATCCGAGGATTTTTTTGCCCTTAATATGCTCAGACTTTCAGAAGAATTAACTTCTTTTATGGAGAAAAACAGGGATTTTCAGTATATGAAGGAGTTATCGGAGTTCTTTTTTAAGGTTAAGCATTATAATGAAATTCATGAGGAGCTTGATGATAATTATCTGGTGTATACGGAGCATACAAGGGATGGTTTTATGCTTAAGCTGTATTGTATTAATCCCTCAGGAAATCTTGCAAAGCGAATTGATTATGGCAAAAATGCAGTGTTTTTTTCTGCCACACTTTTGCCCGTTAATTATTACAAAGAGCTGTTAAGCGGTAATACAGAGGATTATGCAATTTATGCCCATTCTATTTTTGATACGGACAAAAGACTTTTACTTCTGGCAGGGGATGTAACGAGCCGTTATACCAAAAGAAATGAAAAAGAATTTGAAAAAGTGCATCAGTACATCCTTAAAATAACCAAAAGTAAAAAGGGAAATTATATGGTTTTCTTTCCTTCCTACAAATACATGGAGGATGTTTATAAACTGTGCCAGAAGGATGAGGGCATCGAATACATAGTTCAGAATTCCAAAATGACAGAGCAGGATAAGGAGGATTTTCTAAAGAGCTTTGATGTGTCCGGTGAAAAATCCCTTATTGGTATGTGTGTTATGGGTGGCGTGTTTTCAGAGGGCATAGACCTGAAAAAAGACAGTCTTATCGGAGCTGTGATAGTGGGAACAGGTATTCCTTCCATTGATACCAGACAACAGCTTTTAAAATATTATTTTGATGAGCATGGAAGAAATGGATATGAGTATGCTTTTACTTATCCGGGAATGAATAAGGTTTTGCAGGCGGCCGGACGGGTAATCCGTACGGAAGAGGACAGAGGGGTTATTGCACTTTTGGATGACAGGTTCCTGACTTTGACCTACCGCAATCTCTTTCCGAGAGAATGGGAAAAATACAAGGTCGTCAATATAGAAAGTGTGGAAGAAGAAATACTGGATTTTTGGTAAAATTTGATTTATAATTATGTTTGAACTGCGTGCAAGAGAAGGGGGGAACTTTTATGATTCAAGAAATTGTATCCTTGCAAATGCCTGTGGGTGAAAGGCTTGTAGTTAAGAAAAACAGACTTCAGCCGGAGAATTTGCCGGTGGGTGCCAAGAGAATTTCCATTGTTACAGGAACACATGGAGATGAATTAAATGGTCAGTATGTCTGCTATAAATTAATAGAGAAGATTAATTCGGAGCCGGAGAACCTTGCCGGCATAGTTGACGTGTATCCGTCAATTAACCCTTTGGGAATTGATACGGGAAGCCGAGGCATTCCTCTTAATAATCTGGATATGAACAGAGTGTTTCCGGGAACGGATTCAGGTGCCATGGCGGAGCATGTTGCTTACAAGATTACTCAGGATATAATTGGAAGTGACATGTGTGTGGATGTACATTCATCCAATATTTTTATTAAGGAAGTACCTCAGGTAAGATTACAGCCGGAGAGCTTTGACAGCTTACTTCCTTATGCCAGGCTTATGAATGCAGAGATAATCTGGGCATTGTCCTCAGCTGTATATTTGGAAGCGTCACTGGCCAACTGTCTTAATATGTTCGGTGTTCCGTCACTTGTTGTGGAGATGGGTGCGGGCTCTAAGATAACAAGACGTTATGCAAGACAGACACTTACAGGTATTCTCAGTGTAATGAAGGAAATGGGAATATGGCTTGGGGATGTGCCACCGGTCAGGGAGCCAAGAATTGCCGAGCCGGGAGCCGTAAGCACAATCCATGCCAAGCGTTCGGGACTCTTTATTCTTGAGGTTGAACGAATAGGTATTAATATTAAAGCCGGTGCACATATTGGCAAAATCGTAAGCCCGCTTACGGGAGAAATTCTTGAAGAGATAGTTGCACCTGATGACGGCTATCTGCTTACAGTGAGAGAGCATCCTGTTGTATATAAGGGAGCCATTATGGCACGAGTATGTGCTGAAGGAGGTGACCCGGTTGAATAAAGAGATTTTGTATACTCTTGAAGGTGTTTACAGAGAGGATTTTAATATCACCGGTTTTAGCTTTGGTAATGGTGATAAATCGGCATGCGTAGTTGGCTCAATGCGAGGCAATGAATATCAGCAGATATATGTATGTTCACTTTTAATAAGAGAGCTTAAAAAGCTTGAGGAGCATGGGCAGATTGTTAATAATAACAAAATCCTTGTTATTCCATGCCTTAATAATTATTCTACCAATGTGGACAGAAGGTTCTGGCCATTGGATGATTCTGATATTAACCGTAAATTCCCGGGTAAGCCTAACGGAGATACCACACAGCAGATTGCGGCTAACATAATGGAGATAATTAAGGGCTACAGCTATGGCGTTCAGCTTACCAGTTTTTATATGCCGGGTAAGTTTGTGCCACATGTACGAATGATGGAGACCGGATATCAGAATCCAAGTCTGGCAAACCTTTTTGGTCTGCCTTTCGTAGTAATTCGTAAGCCAAAGCCAATGGATATGACAGCACTTAATTACAATTGGCAGATGAGTGGAACCAATGCTTTTTCCATCTATACCAACTGCGCAGATTATATTGATGATGTGTCTGCAAGACAGGCGGTTGCTGCTATTCTTAGATTTTTGACCAGAATGGGAATTATCAAGTACAATAATCACAGCGGTTTTATCGCAGAGGTTATTAATGAAGATGATTTGATGCCTATTTTATCCTGCGCAGCGGGTCTTTACAGAAGACTTAAGGAGCCGGGAGAGGCAGTGTATCGAGGGGATGTTATTGGAGAAATTATTGACCCTTATTGTGGAGAGGTTACCAGTCAGGTGATTTCCCCTACAGAGGGATTAATATTTTTTGCACATACGGAGCCTACTGTTATGGAGGACGCCGTTGTCTATAAAGTTATAAGAAGATTACATGAATAAAAAGGAGAATCTCATGAGTAACGTAAGAAGAGTTTATTCAGAAAAAATGCCTGCTTTTGCAGTTAAGGCAAAAGAGCTTAAGGAGGAAATCGGCAGTTATCTTAGCATTGACACAGTTACTAATGTAAGAGTGTTAATTCGCTACGATATTGAAAATATTACAGATGCAACCTATGAAAAAGCACTTGTAACAGTATTTTCTGAGCCACCGGTAGATTTTCTCTACGAGGAGGATTTTACACGTAATGCAGATGATTATGTATTTGGTGTAGAATATTTGCCGGGACAGTTTGACCAGAGAGCGGATAGTGCCGTTCAGTGCGTTAAGCTCCTCAAAGAAGACGAGGAGCCGGTTATTAAGACTGCTACAGTATATGTAATTGAGGGCAAGCTTACTAAGGAAGAAGCAGACAGAATCAAGAATTTCTGTATTAATCCTGTTGACTCAAGAGAAGCAGATATTGCTAAGCCACAGACTTTAGTGACAGTGTTTCCAGAGCCTGCTGACGTTATTATTTTTGACGGCTTTAAGGATATGGCAGAGAAGGAATTGAAGGATTTATATGATTCTCTTGGACTTGCCATGACATTTAAGGATTTTCTTCACATTCAGAATTATTTTAAGAATGACGAGAACAGAGATCCATCTATGACAGAAATCCGTGTGCTTGACACATACTGGTCAGATCATTGTCGTCATACAACCTTCTCAACTGAGCTTACCAATATTCAGTTCGGCGAAGGTTACTACAGAACTACAATTGAAAATTCCTTTAACAAATATCAGGAGACCTTTAAGGAGGTATATGCCGGAAGAGATGACAAATTCGTATGTCTTATGGATATCGCTCTTATGGCAATGAAGAAGCTCAAAAAAGACGGCAAGCTTCAGGATATGGAGGTTTCAGAGGAAATCAACGCCTGCAGTATTGTTGTTCCTGTGACAATTGATGGAGTTACAGAGGAGTGGCTTGTTAATTTTAAAAATGAGACACATAACCATCCAACAGAGATTGAGCCATTTGGTGGCGCAGCTACCTGTCTTGGTGGTGCTATTCGTGACCCGTTGTCAGGTCGTACATATGTATATCAGGCAATGCGTGTTACCGGTGCAGCAGATCCTACTTTACCACTTAATGAGACTATGCCAGGAAAGCTTCCACAGAAGAAGATTGTTCGTGAAGCTGCTCATGGCTACAGCTCATATGGTAACCAGATTGGTCTTGCAACCGGATATGTTAAAGAGATATATCATCCAAACTATGCGGCTAAGAGAATGGAAATTGGTGCAGTTATGGGTGCGGCTCCTAGAAGTGCAGTTAAGCGTGAGACTTCTGATCCGGGAGATATTATCATTCTCCTTGGTGGAAGAACTGGTCGTGACGGCTGTGGTGGTGCTACAGGTTCCTCTAAGGCACATACAGAGAAATCCATTGATTCATGTGGTGCAGAGGTTCAGAAGGGTAATGCTCCAACTGAGCGTAAGATTCAGAGAATGTTCCGTCGTCCTGAAGTTAGTAAGTTAATTAAGAAATGTAACGACTTCGGTGCCGGTGGTGTATCTGTTGCAATCGGTGAGCTTGCTGACGGACTTAGAGTTTCTCTTGATAAGGTTCCTAAGAAATATGCCGGTCTTGACGGTACTGAGCTTGCAATCTCAGAATCTCAGGAGCGTATGGCAGTAGTTGTAGACCCTAAGGATGTGGATGAATTCCTTAAATATGCAACAGAGGAGAATCTTGAAGCTGTCACTGTTGCAGAGGTTACAGAAGAAAAGAGACTTGTTCTTGTATGGAGAGACAAGGAAATTGTTAATATCAGCAGAGCTTTCCTTGACACCAACGGTGCTCATCAGGAGACCGAGGTTGTTGTGGAGATGCCTTGCCGTAAGCAGAGCCTTTTTGTTGGCAGAGAGATTAATGATGTTAAGACTGAGTGGATTAACACACTGAAGGATTTAAATGTATGTTCCCAGAAGGGACTTGTTGAGATGTTTGACGGTTCCATTGGTGCCGGTTCCGTATTTATGCCATATGGTGGTAAATATCAGTTAACAGAAGTTCAGACAATGGTTGCCAAGCTTCCTGTTTTAAACGGAACAACAGATATGGTAACAATGATGAGCTATGGTTTTGACCCATACCTTTCATCATGGAGTGCATACCATGGTGCAATTTATGCTGTAGTTGAATCAATGGCTAAGATTGTATGTGCCGGTGGTGATTTTAAGAAGATTCGTTTTACATTCCAGGAATACTTCCGCAGAATGACAGAGGATAAGACCAGATGGGGAGAGCCAATGAAGGCACTTCTTGGTGCATTCGATGCACAGATGGGCTTTGGTCTTCCTTCAATCGGTGGTAAGGATAGTATGTCAGGAACCTTCAACGATATGGATGTTCCTAATACATTGGTATCCTTTGCAGTGGATACCGCAAGTCACAAGGAAGTTATTACTCCTGAACTCAAAAAAGCCGGCAATAAGCTTGTTCTTTTTGAGATTGAGAAGGATGAATATGATGTTCCTGTATATAGCCAGGTAATGGATATGTACAACAAGATTACCAAGGCAGTTCATGCTAAGGCAATCGTTAGTGCATACACACTTGATGCTAAGGGAATTGCCCCTGCTATCAGTAAAATGGCATTCGGTAACATGCTTGGTGTTAATGTATCCACAGAGGTTTGTGCTGACAAGTTATTTGCACCATTATATGGTTGCATCGTTGCAGAAGTAGAAGCTGATAAGCTTGCAGAAATCGAAGCTCCATACACAGTAATTGGTACTGTTACAGAGGATGCTGCATTAGTATATGGTGATATGAGAATTGAGCTTTTGGAAGCTGTTGATACATGGAAAAAGCCTCTTGAGAAGGTATTCCCTACTGTGGCTGTTAAAGGCGGAGATAAGCTTGATACTCCAATTTATGATGCTAAGGATATTTATGTATGTAAGAACAAAATTGCTAAGCCTACCGTATTTATTCCTGTATTCCCGGGTACAAACTGTGAATACGACAGCACTAAGGCATTTGAGAGAGCCGGTGCCAACGTAATTACTAAGGTATTTAAGAACCTTACAGCTGCTGATATCAGAGATTCTGTAGAGGAATTTGAAAAAGCAATTAATGATGCTCAGATTATTATGTTCCCAGGCGGATTCTCAGCGGGTGATGAGCCGGATGGTTCAGCTAAATTCTTTGCTACTGCATTTAGAAATGCTAAGATTAAAGAGGCTGTAGATAAGCTTTTGAACGAAAGAGACGGACTTTGTCTTGGTATCTGTAATGGTTTCCAGGCGTTAATCAAGTTAGGTCTTGTGCCATATGGATGCATTACTGAGCAGAGCAAGGATTCACCTACTCTTACAATGAATACAATTGGACGTCATATATCTAAGATGGTATACACCAAGGTTGTATCCAATAAGTCCCCATGGCTTAGAGGAGCAGAGCTTGGAGGAGTATACTGTACACCTGCATCCCATGGTGAGGGACGTTTCGTAGCCAATGAGGAATGGGTTAAGAAGCTTTTTGCAGAAGGAATGGTTGGTACACAGTACGTTGATATTAATGGTAATCCAACAATGGATGAGGAGTGGAACGTTAATGGTTCATACAGCTCTATTGAAGGTATTACAAGTCCTGACGGAAGAGTATATGGTAAGATGGCCCATGTTGAGAGAAGGGGCGAGGCTGTTGCCATGAATATTTATGGCGAGCAGGATCTTAAGATATTTGAATCAGGCGTAGCATATTTTAAGTAAAATAGGAGTAATACAATGAGGCTTGGAGATATTGACGAGGATGAAATTGTCCTGGAGTCCGAAAAAGTGGACCAGGAAAAGGAGTCCCAGGAAAAACCTGCTAACAACAAAAAAGAAGTTTTAAAAACTATTTTTGAATATGTAAAGGTTGTATTAATCGGTGCGGCGATTGCGCTTTTTCTTACCAAAGTGGTAATAATTAACGCAGAGGTGCCCACCGGCTCCATGAAATCCACCATTAATGAGGGTGACAGAGTAGTGGGATTACGTCTTACATATTATTTTGACACACCTAAAAGGGGGGACATTGTTATTTTTAAATGTCCTGAGCTGGGAGAGAATTACAATAAGCTATATGTTAAACGTGTAATCGGACTTCCCGGGGAAACCGTAGAAATCAAAGCTGGCCAGATATGGATAACCACAGTGGATGGGGATTATTTTATGCTGGAAGAGGATTATCTTAATGAGGTTCCTTATGCGGATGCCGGAGTCAATAATGCAACCTATCCGATTCCGGAGGGCGAGTATTTTTGCATGGGAGATAATCGTAACAAATCATCAGATTCCCGTTATTGGGGGACTGTTGAAGAGGACAGAATTCTGGCAAAAGTCTTGTTTAGATATTATCCCGGCTTTGAAATTTTAAATTAAATTAAAAAATGCTTGCTTTTATACCGATTTAGGTTATAATAAGGGTGTAATTAAAGTTACTTGTTTAAGGAGGATAATATGTTAAATACACCAGAGTTTACAAATGATTTTGATCAGGCAGAGATTCAGCAGTATAAGGTAATGGGAATACTTGGGTTTATTCCACCCCTTTTCTTTCTTCCGTTAATAGCTACTAATAAGTCAGCAGTTGGAAGATTTTGGGCTAATCAGGGACTTTTAACTCTTATTGTATATGGTGCAGTTGGAGTAACTACAGGAGTTCTTAATGCTATTTTTAGCGCGATTGGAATTGAGTTCCTTTCATGGATTATTAGTCCGCTTAATGTAGTTGGATTGCTCTTTTCAGCATTTGGTATTGTATATACCGCTAAGGGCAGAGTAAGAGAGCTTCCTGTAATCGGGCATTTTAGAATTTTTAAATAATTACATATTGATGAGCCTCGCACTTTGGTGTGGGGCTTATTTTTTCTTGACTTTGACCTATATAATCCATTACAATTATAGTTAATTTTGTAATGCATACTAAGGGAGAAATTTTATGTCAGGTTCTATATATGGCAATATGTTTAAAATTAGCACATGGGGAGAGTCTCACGGCGCAGGACTTGGAGTTGTGATTGATGGTTGTCCGGCTGGGATTTCTTTGTGTGAAGAGGATATTCAGGCACTTCTTGACAGAAGAAAACCGGGGCAGTCTGCTTACACTACTAAGAGAGCGGAGCAGGATAGGGCTAGGATTATGTCAGGTGTTTTTGAAGGTAAGACCACCGGTACTCCTATATCCATTGTGGTTATGAATGAGGACCAGCGTTCTAAGGATTATTCTGACATTGCCGATAATTACAGACCGGGTCATGCGGACTATACTTTTGATATGAAGTATGGCTTCAGGGATTACAGAGGCGGTGGAAGAAGCTCGGGAAGAGAGACTATAGGAAGAGTGGCAGCCGGGGCTGTGGCGATGAAGGTTTTGTCAGAACTGGGAATAGAAATTTGTGCATATTCCAAAGCTATTGGTGGTATTGAAATAGATAATAACCGGTTTGATATTACAGCCAGAGATAATAATCCTTTTGCAATGCCGGATATGGAAGCGGCGGCTGAGGTTAAAATTATTGCTGATGAAGCCATTAAGAAGCTTGATTCCCTTGGCGGCGTCATAGAATGTGTAATTAAAGGACTTCCGGCTGGCATTGGAGAACCTGTATTTGATAAATTAGATGCGAAGCTTGCTCAGGGAATTATGTCAATCGGCGCAGTAAAAGGCTTTGAAATTGGCGCGGGCTTTGAGGTGGCAGCACTTAAGGGCAGTGAAAATAACGATGCTTTTTATATGGATAACAAAAAAGTGCATAAAAAAACTAACAATGCCGGTGGTGTGCTTGGTGGAATGAGTGACGGAAGTGATATGGTGTTCAGAGCGGCAATTAAGCCTACCCCATCCATAGCAAGAGAGCAGTCCACAGTGAATAAAAATGGCGAAGATGTGAATATTTCTATTAAAGGAAGACATGACCCTATGATTGTGCCACGTGCAGTGGTTGTTGTGGAAGCAATGGCAGCAGTTACGGTTCTTGATTTGCTTTTATCAAATATGACTGTCAAAGTTGATTACCTCAAGGAAATATATAAGAAGTAAGGTATTGTATATGTATAAATTACTTAAAAAAGATGGAAAAGCCAAAAGAGCAGAATTTCATACTGTTCATGGCGTTATTCAGACTCCGGTATTTATGAATGTAGGAACTGTTGCAGCTATTAAAGGTGCTGTGGCAACTACTGATTTGAAGGAAATTGGATGTCAGGTAGAGCTGTCAAATACTTATCATCTGCATGT
>CAZNUK010000033.1:0-24061 GCA_964576255.1 uncultured Butyrivibrio sp. | reverse complement strand
CTCGATGACTACAATGGAGGTCTCATGGCTTGCTTTTTGCTTCTGAGACCTCCTCGATGACTCCGTTGGAGGTCTCATAGCTTGCTTTTGGCGCCTGAGACCTCCTCGATGACTGCGCCGGAGGTCTCATGGCTTGCTTTTTGCTTCTGAGACCTCCTCTATGACTACAATGGAGGTCTCATGGCTTGTTTTAGGTGCCTGAGACCTCCTCGATGTCTGCGCCGGAGGTCTCATGGCTTGCTTTTAGCTTCTGAGACCTCCTCGCTGACTTCGTTGGAGGTCTCTCGGCTTGCTTTTAGCTTCTGAGACCTCCTCTATGACTGCGCTGGAGGTCTCACGGCTTGCTTTTAGCTTCTGAGACCTCCTCGCTGACTTCGTTGGAGGTCTCTTGGCTTGCTTTTAGCTTCTGAGACCTCCTCGATGACTACAATGGAGGTCTCATGGCTTGCTTTTTGCTTCTGAGACCTCCTCTATGACTGCAATGGAGGTCTCTCGGCTTGTTTTAGGTGCCTGAGACCTCCTCGATGACTGCAATGGAGGTCTCATGGCTTGCTTTTAGCTTCTGAGACCTCCTCGATGTCTGCGCTGGAGGTCTCACGGCTTACTTTCGGCTTCTGAGACCTCCAACAACAACATATTTTATAAAAAAGCAAGTATGTTTTTATCTATTTTGTCTTCTGCTCTTGATAAAATAAAAATCTGTGATAATATAAATCCATTACACTATTACAAAGGAGGTTTTTACCACGCTTTACACTAAAATTCAGAAAGAACACCAAAACCTTACGCTTCAAATCAAGCATTTGCAAAACCTGATTTCTAATCTTCCCGACGGCAAGCTGGTCTGTTGCCATCACAAAAACAAAGAAAAATGGTACATAAGCAATGGTCACACTAAAACTTACATCCCCAAAACCAATGAAAAGCTTGCTCAACAACTTGCTATAAAGAAATATTATTCCTGCCTTTTAGAAGAACTTATTGTTGAAAAAAAAGCACTGGAAGCATATCTAAACAAGCCACACATTATCACACCTAAATCCAAGCAATTGTTAACAGACGTTCCCGCATATCAGAAACTCCTTTCATCACATTTCAAAACTAATGACGAATACATTTCTGAATGGATTAATTCACCTTACAAGAAAAATACAAAACACACTGAAAATTTAATACACAAAACTGCTTCCGGTCATTTGGTCCGCTCTAAATCAGAAGCACTAATCGACCTTTCCCTTTTTACAAATCAAATTCCTTTTCGTTATGAATGCGCATTAGAACTCGAAAATATAACACTATATCCAGATTTTACAATTATGCACCCTGAAACATCAGAAATTTTTTATTGGGAACATTTTGGCAAAATGGATAATATTTCTTACAGACAAAACACAGGCTCCAAGCTTCAAACATACTGCAATAACAATATTATTCCAAATGTAAATTTGATAACTACCTTTGAAACTCAGGATTCACCTTTAAACTCGCAACAGGTGCAGGAAATCATCAACTATTATTTTAAATAGAATTTACACTACTCCCAGCAATCCCAGCACCCAATAAATAAGTCCCAGTACCCAGCTGGTAAGAATTCCGTACAAAATAACCGGGCCTGCAATGGTAAAAATCTTGCATCCTACTCCGAATACCTGCCCCTCTTTTTTGAACTCAATTGCCGGTGCCGCCACTGAGTTGGCAAAGCCTGTAATCGGCACCAAGGCTCCTGCTCCACCGAATTTAGTTATTCTAGGGAAAATATTTGCAGCAGTCAAAACAACCGATAGCAGAATCAATCCAAGCGAAACATATGTTGAAGCAGTATCCTTATCCAACTCCAGTACCGCAGTACAAAAATGTTTGATTCCCTGACCTAAAACACAAATAACGCCACCCACAATATATGCCTTCAACATCTGAAGCCACACATTATGAGTTGGCGTTACCTTTTCTACATATTTTGAATATTCTTTTTGATTTTTCTCATCCATAGATTGCTCCTTATTAATGTTTGATAAGGCTAGTATGGCATGAAAAAATTATTTTATACTTTATTTCATTTTAAAATGAATGGTCTCTGAGCACACCAGAATAAATTCCGAATTGGTAGGCTTTTTAGTCATTTCCTTAAAAATACTCTCTACTATTTTTTCGTATTTTTTATCAAATCGCCTGTTCCATGTTGATTCGATTACATATCGAATGTTACGCTCCACATTGCCGGCAGAGGTCTCGTGCTTTGTGGCAATTTCAGGATACACGTTCTTAGTAATGGACATTAATGCATCAGCATCATTCAGGGCAATTAAAATAGCATCTTTAAGATATTTGTAACCAACCATTCTAAGCGGCACTCCAATATCTCTTAACAGATTAACTGTAAGCTGTTCAATATCCACTCTCTGGGAATCTCTTTCATAAACAGTTCCCGGAACGGCAACCTTAGAAATTCCGCCTCTTAAACGCTTAATTCGCTTTACAAGCGCTTCTCCGTCAAAAGGTTTCATTATAAAATAAGAAGCACCTGCCAGTAATGCCTGATTAACAATATCCTCACTGCCTGCAGCAGAAATCACCACATACTGTGGCTTATCGTCATTGTATTCTGTGTCAGCCGAAATAGCCTCCATAACACCTAGTCCATCCTGTTTAGGCATAACCAAATCCAGCAAAACAATATGGGGATGTGTTTCTTTTATAAGTTTAATGGTGGTTTCACCATCTGACGCAACTCCAACTACATCAACCTGCTCATCATCTTCAAGAGAATCTACAATCATCTGTCGAACAATTTCATTATCATCTGCAACAACAATTTTAATTCTGTCCATCATAAATCGACACCTCTTATGTACTCTAAACTCTATGTAATATTATAACATTAATCCATCAGTATTCCTAGTCCCTTTTTAAAAGAAATAGCTGCCGGAATAAATCCGACAGCTATAATTCTACAAGTATTCATCAATAATTTTTATTATTTGGTGATAATTGTCTTCGATGGCATAAATTTTATTGGGTGCACCATCCATATTTCCGTTCCTAAGAATCTCACAGGCCTCATAGATTTGTGAATGTAACTTTCTAAAGCCCATATTGCCTACCACACCCTTAAGTGAATGACAATGCTCAAATGCTTTCTCTACATTTCCATCCTTAATTGCCTTAACAAGACTCTCGAAGTCCTTATTTGTGCTAAACAACTTAAGATATTTGATATAGCGCTCTTCCTTATTCGCAAATCGTTCTATTGCACCATCAACGTCTACATCAGCAGCCCTTAGTTCGTCTTTCCACGTACTCATAAATACCACCTGCCTGTCTACTGAGTATAATTATATTATACACCCGTAAACCGCCTGCCATAACTACCAATATTCGCTAATCTACTACAAATGTTTTTTGATAACTTTATAAAACAAATCCACGTTAATTGGCTTTGAAATATGGTCCGTCATACCGGATGCACGACTCTTTTGAATATCCTCCTCAAAGGCATTGGCAGTCATAGCTATAATAGGAACATTACGACAATAATCTGTTCCTATTCCTCGAATTCTTCTAGTCGCTTCATATCCATCCATAACCGGCATCCGCACATCCATCAAAATCATATCATAATATTCACCTGATGAAATCATATTAAATGCTTCTCTTCCGTTAATGGCTACTTCTGTGGAAGCCCCTGCATCCTCAAGATAATCGCAGGCAATACTACAGTTAATGTCATTATCATCAACCACAAGAATTTTCTTACCATTAAAATTAATCTCGCCGTCTTTCTCATTATCATATAAAGGCACTAATATATGTGTTCTGTCGAACTTCAGTGGTAATGTTACCACAAATTCCGAACCTTTGTTAACATAGCTTTCAACTTTGATTGAACCATCCATCGCCTCTACAATACCCTTTGTAATAGGCATTCCAAGACCCGTACCCTCTACATCTTCAAGAACGGTATCCTCACGCTCAAAAATATTAAAAACCTTTGAAACGAATTCCTCGGACATTCCTTTTCCCGTATCCTTGATTGAAAAAACATATACTGCCGAATCTGCAAAGCTGTCCGTCTGAGTTACCCGCATAAGAATCTGGCCGCCCTCTCCGGTATACTTGGTTGCATTGCTGAGAATATTAATCAAAACCTGCTGAATCCTAATTCTGTCTCCAAACAAATCATCATTAACAACTCCTGATGTATCAATTGTAAACATCTGTTTTTTACAATCAAACTGCTCCTGCATAATCATAGAGATTGTTTCGCATAAATTGGAAAGCTTAAAATATTCGTGTTTAAGCACTATCTTACCACTTTCAATATATGACATATCCAGAACTTCATTAATTAATTTCAAAAGATGATCTGCTGAAACACTTATTTTCTCCAGATAAGATTTAACTTTTCCCATATCGTCCAAATGATTTAATGCAAGTGAAGTCATTCCCATAATCGCATTCATAGGAGTTCTGATATCGTGGGACATATTGGACAAAAATCTACTCTTAGCCTCCGATGCATACTTGGCAGCATTCAAAGCCTCTCTAAGCTCCTTTTGGGCTTTAATTTCCGCTCTTTTCTCATCATGAATATCCCTAAACGCCATTATAACTATTACAGCTTTACCATTAACACATTTGACAGCCTGAAACTCCAGTCTTATCCATTTAAAAATCATACCAAAGCTTCTCTGGAATTCCAGAAATATTCTTTCACCTTTATTGTGTAATGCATTTTGAACGTGGGTCAAATCAGCAAATTGTCTAACCCGTTCTCTATCCTCCGGATATACAATTTTGTTGATGTAAAGTTCAAACATCTCCTCATAATCCAGTCGCTCATCAAAAATATCCCTGACATCCTCGCCTCGTCTGGTTGGAATAATTCGTCCGGTTTCTAAATTAAGATGATAAATTCCAAAATACGGATTACCAAGAGCATATAGGATGTTTTGGACACGCTCGTATTTCTCATTAAGAGTCTTTGTTCGAGCTCTGGAAGCCACCTGCTCATCTACGTTACGACATAAAATAAGAATACGCTCACCTTCCGGTAAAGTTATATATGTAGAATATGCGCTTATGAAATGAAACATTCCCTGCTCATCTTCGATTCGGTACTCCCTTTCAATAAATCCCTTCATATCCTTATTGGCGTTCTCTATCAAGCCTTTAAATATATGAAAATCCTCTTCAAAAATCTGATTTTTCATAAGCTCCATAAAGTCTTCATAAGTTCCATAGCCTTTATTAATTCCCAATCCGTCCACACAATGTATGCACTTGTACATACGGATATCCGGCGCAATAGTAATCACCATACAGTACATTCTGGATACGGCAGAGCTGTAGATTACATTCTTGGTCTTCTCAACCATCTCCTCATAGCATTCCTTGATGTAATACACTACATAAGGATTATTCGGTCCAAAATCATTATCCGGACTGACAATTAACTTAAGCCATCTGCCACTTTTTTCTTTGTAGTACGCAACAATGGATTTCTTGCTGTGAGCAAAATGCTCTTTAACATATTGAAGTCTCACCGTATTCATCGGTGGCTCTTCAGTTACATCTTCACCGGGCAAATACGAGACATACTCCTCTTCAACACCATTCACATAATAGTCGCTTTCCATTTCATAGAAATCCTTGTACCCATATACAAACTGTGGATTATCCATTTTAATGTGAACTATTTCAAATTTACCGTTATCAATATTAATTCGATAAACAATGGTATAGTCAGGATAAAAATCTTTGCCATTAACTCTTTTTTTCCTGTTAATCATACAACCGCCTCCTTTCCAAATCCTACCTCTATTATACTCAATTTCCCGACAAATAACAACAAAAGTAATATATACTTCCCACTGTTTTTCCCAAAGCAAGAAATATAAGAATGGCAGAAATTCCCTTTTGAATTTTGCCTTTTCTTAAAAACACCGGAAGACCTTTAACTGCTTCCGCCAGGGAAAGCAGAAAGCATCCTGTAAACATTCCACAAACCAGACCCAAAGGCACAAGAATTCCCTTCCATAGAGAAAAATCCGGCTTGAAAATAAGCAAAGCATTTCCTACAATTGCTCCCAGACAAAGTACACCTTCGTAAAGTCTTATTTTGGATGCAGTTTTTGTATACTCAGCAAATCTGGTTACAACACCAACTGCCGCAATAACTGCAAAATAACCAGCGGCTGTTACCGCACCGGCGCCGATTCCAATAACGGCAAGTAAGATATAATCAATCACCATCCCCCATTTTCCCCTCTCTTACATTATTTTCAATAATTGTTTTATACAATTCCTCCTCATAACTTCTCATGGATACCTGAATAGGAGTCGGGTCCTTCAGTTGTTTTCTTTTTCCAAAATTATTAAAAAACATAATAATTCCCGTAGATAATCCTATGGAATATGCCAGCTCAATAATAACGCCTTTGCCTTCAGGGTCACCTGTAAAAAACTCTGTTATTGAGCTAAACAACTTACTGATATCAATATCATTTCCATATGCCATAATTGCAAAAGCTCCTCCTGCAAATACAATGACGCACACAAAAATCACTTTGATGAGCTGCCAGAACATATTGGGCTTTTTCTTATGATATACAACCATAAATTCCGGGTCTCCCAGATTGTTTATAATAATATCTGGGAATTTCTGATGCAAAAGCTTGATAATGGATATTGCAGTGAAAGTATACACCTGATCCCGGTCTCCCTTTGCGCGGCCAATAACAAAATTTTTAATGCCTGATAAAACCGAATCATCTGCACACCAGATTTCTGCTACATCATTCATAAGAATTTTTTCGTTTTTCACTTCCGTACATTTGGCAAAACTAATATATACATTATGGCACATAATACTCTCCTTTTAGGGCTAGTATCTGTGCCTTTTAAATTATTTATTCAATTTTTTGCTTCATCACGCATCCGAAGCAGTATTTTTTTCTCCATTCTTGATACCTGAACCTGGGAAATCCCCAGTTTTTCTGCCACTTGCACCTGGGTTTTTTCTTCATAATATCTGAGTGTAATCAATTCTCTTTCCATTTCCGAAAGACCATTAATCAACTGCTCCAGCATAAGCTTATTAACTAAATTCTCACTGTAACAGCTTTCCTTGGATGCCGCCAGTTTGTCCACAAGAAAAACATCGCTGCCATCCCCCTGGTATACCGTGCGGTATATGGATTCCACTTCATTAGTTGCCTCCATCGCCACTACAATATCTTCCTTACATATGCCGGTTTCTTCTGAAAGCTCTTCAATAGTGGCCTCACGCCCCAGATTCTGTGTAAGAATTCTTGAAGCACTTTTAACTCTCTGGCTGTTTTCTTTGATGGTTCGGGATATTTTAATCATCCCGTCGTCCCTTATAAATCTCTTAATCTCGCCGGAAATCATAGGGACTGCATATGTGGAAAACATAACCGGCTGTTCTAAGTCAAATTTATCAATTGCCTTAATCAGTCCAATGGTCCCAATTTGGGTAATATCCTCCACCTCATAACCACGATTAAAAAATCTTTTGGCA
The DNA here is from genome assembly GCA_964576255.1 of uncultured Butyrivibrio sp. Lineage (GTDB taxonomy): Bacteria > Bacillota > Clostridia > Lachnospirales > Lachnospiraceae > Eshraghiella. Next base: position 16,521 of record CAZNUK010000033.1, on the reverse strand, counting down.
ACACTGTATACCAGTCCTATATTTTCAATAACTAATAAATCTCTTGCTTCACGGTCTCCTTCGTGGGATTTTTTAATAAGTTCTTTGGTATGATCCATGTCACACCTCCACTTATTTCTCTTGCTGATTAAACCTCTTTCTCATAGTAATTGTAGTCCCCTCTTTGGGTTTTGATTCCACAATTAATTCATCCATAAAAATTTCCATAAAGGTAAATCCCATCCCCGAGCGCTCCTTATTGGCACCGGTTGTGTACATAGGCTGTCTTGCCATTTCAACATCCTCAATACCTTTTCCAAAATCTGTAATTCTAACCTCTAACTGCTCCTCCTCAAGTGAAGCTTCCATAACAATAGTTCCACCCTTTTCATCATAGCCATGGATTATTGAATTAGTAACAGCTTCAGAAACTGCGGTTTTAACATCATTAATTTCATCCAGTGTAGGGTCAATCCTTGTGACAAAGGCCGCCACACATACTCTTGCAAATGCCTCATTTTCAGAAATTGCATCAAACTCAATTTTAATCTTATTCATATGTAACCTCCTCGTTTACCAAATGGTCAATTTCGAAACTATGCTTTGTTATTTTAAATAATCCGGATAGTTTGAAAATTCTCTGAATCGACACTCCCAGATTGCATACAAAAATCTCCCCCTCCATAGGTTTGATTTTTTTGTACCTGCCCATAATAAGTCCAATTCCTGAGCTATCCATGAAAGCCACATTCTTAAAATCAAAGGCTATTCTGTTAATTCTTTTTAGAATTATTAGCCCATCAATTTCATCCTTAATTTCACGGGCTATATGATGGTCCAAATCCCCTTGTAATCTGACAATTATTAAATTTTCTTTGGTTTCACAATACTTTGCCATAATACGCTCCTTTCAAGTTCTAGTTTTAAGCGTTCCCTATAAAAATTCAAGGCGGAGCAAATAATTTGCTCCGCCACATATGTGAGGTTTATTCTTAAGTAACTATTCTGTTTGTAAAGATTCCAGATATGCATTAAGCTGAGCTGCATATGTGGTATTTCCAAATTTGGTGTTAACAATCTGAATATATTGGTTCGCTGATTCAAAATCGCTGATAGCAATATAACTCATAGCCAGATAGTATGGTGTCTCAACAGATGCAGTGTCTATCTCATAAGCTCTTAAGAAATATGTGATAGCATCAACATAATTTTCCTGAGTATATGCATTAACACCAGCAAGATAAAATGCTTTGGCACCACCACTACTGTTATCACTCATAGTGGTATACAGACTCTTGGCATTATCTGTCGGAAGCATACTGACATCAATTGCTGCCAGTAAAACCGCAGCATTTTCAAAATCATTATTAACATATGAAAGTGCCGCTTCCACAAGCTTGGCATACATGGCAAGCTCACCATCTTCTCCTTCGTAATCCATAAGTTCTGACTGGGCTGTCTGAAGTTGTTCTGTCAGATTAGCATTCTTATTTTCCAGTTCAGTTATATCTACGGAATATCCCGCAAGCTGCTCACTATACTGCTTGATTATCTCATTATTCTCCTGCTGCTCGCTCTGAAGCTTGGCAGGTACAACCAAAAACCATACCAGTGCTACTCCGATAACAACTCCGAGAAGAATATATATAACGGTCAAAACTCCACTTGAAGGTTCCTTATAAGAATTACGAGGAATTATGACATCATTACCGGAAAGGGCACCCTTTTTCTTACCCTTGTAGTAAATCTCATCTCCTCCACTTTCTTTGGCAATTCCTGTTTTGTTAATCTCGTCCACATATCTGAGAGCAAGTGTATTATTGCGGTCTATTTTAAGAACCCGGTTAAGCTGCTTAATCGCCTTATCATCTTCACCATTCTTCATATAGATTAATGCAAGAAGAAGGTATGCTTTAACAAATTTAGGATTCATGGCAACAACTTTTTTCAGCTGGATAAGTGCCACATCATCCCCATCCTCTGAAACCTTACGAAGAGAAAAATTGTACTTCTTAGCTGACTGATTAAGTGTCTCCAGCTTATTCTGGTTGGACCTGACCTTACGAATATAGGCTTCTGCCACATTTTTTTCAGGCTTCAGATTAAGACTTATCACCCACTCTGAAATAGCCATGGCAACTTCACCCATCTCAAAGTATACAAGACCTAGAAGGTTTCTTGCCTTAATATTCTTCTTATACACATGAATACTTGTCTTAAGGTCCGAAACAGCTCCTGTCAAATCTCTTACCTGAGCCTTCGCAAGTGCCATATTATAATATGAATTTGAAGTTCTTACAACCGTCTTGTACACAGATACATCCGCACCACATTTCAGACAATAATCATGGTCGGATAATACGGCATTACATTTGTAACATCTCATGGTATGACTCCATTCTATTTCTCTGTAATCTCTTTCACTATTCTGTCAATGACCTCTGTTACATCTGTAACGTCACTATGATAGATAGCATCCTCTGCCTCATCCACTTCAAGACTTGGCTGAAACTTCTTAATCTCTTCATCAAAATTAATCATAAACTCTCCTTACCGCCTACTCGACTCTAAGTTCAAGAACTTCTCCTGCCAGATAGAGTGAACCGGCAATATAAATTGTATAGCCTTTATCTCTAAGCATACAAGCTTCAAAAATACCCTGTGATAAATTTTCCATCAGAACTATATCCGCTTTGGTATGCTTCATAAACTCTTTTTCCATTGTATCAACATCAAGTCCTCTTTCATCATTAAGAGCCACCAGAATATATCCATCAAAGAGCTGACTTTCGCATATCATCTTAATCATCTCTTCATAATGCTTGTCCTTAACCGCACTAAAGAGCATATATCTTTTATTTGCATCGTCCTGTGCAACGGATTGAAGAAAATGTCTGATTCCATCTTCATTATGAGCTCCGTCAATAATCATACCCGGCTCTATTTCCTGCATCCTGCCATTCCACTTAGCATTGTCTAAGCCTTTATAAACAGCATCAACATCATTAACTCCTAAAATTGCTGCTGCCATCGCTGCAAGGGTTGCATTCTCCGTCTGATATATGCCGCTTGTTCTGATTGAAAAACGCACATTATCATAATACCCATTGTTAATGGAAAAATCAATATTTTTGTCTCGTTTTACAATGTCTGTAATATCCTCACTGCTATAAGAATGAACAGGTGCACACATCCTGTCCGCTGTGTTAACTATTACTTGTGTTACCTCTTCATCAATATCTCCAAAAAGTACCGGCACTCCTTTTTTAATTATGCCCGCCTTCTCGCCTGCAATATCTTTAAGAGTATCACCTAAAATGTCTGTGTGGTCAAGACTAATAGAGGTTATAATACACAAATCAGCTGTGGGAATTGAATTCGTCGCATCAAGCCTTCCTCCAAGTCCGGTTTCAAGAATAATATATTCCACCTCGCTTTGTCCAAAAAAGTCCATAGCCATTCCGAATAAAAATTCAAAAAAAGATGGATGCTCAAAGCCCTCTGCTGCCATAGCTTCCGACACCGCCCGAACCTTATTATATCCGGTTATAAAATCCCCATCACTTATATCCTGCCCATTAATGCGGATTCTCTCGTTCATCTTTACAAGATGCGGCGATATAAAGGTTCCCACTTTATGTCCGGCAGCTCTGAGAATACTTTCCAGATAAGAACATACCGAACCCTTGCCATTAGTTCCTGCAATATGTATTATTTTTCTGTCAATTCCCGGATTACCCAGTCTTCTAAGCATCTCCCTGGTATTGTCCAAAGAACATTTCTTAGAAAATTTAGGAATTCCATATATATAGTCAATTACTTTTTTCACATTATCACCTTAAAAAGTTCAGTCTTGATTGTAATGATATTTTGTTAACAATGCAAGTGTTAAAAATCGCAAAATCTGACATAAAGCATCATATTAATATCTACAGCTTATTCGCTATATCATCAATAAGCGCCTTATATTGCGCTACAACATTGTCCGGTGCTATAATTCTCGCACTTCTTCCCAGTCCGGTAATCCATCCAAAAAACTGATTACTTACTTTAATGTTAAGTCTGGCATCAAAGCTGTCTTCACCCCTCGGAATGATTGATACATCCTTACCAAATCTATCAATTACGACACCAATAAGTTTCCTGTCAAAGCGAACTGTTACGATTTCACCGTCTCCACTGAACATAGAAAAATGTACTTTGGAATATTCAGCCGGTGCAGGTGCCGCTGTGTCCTCTTTGAAAGTATCCTCTTCGACAATAATATCCGTCATCTTATCCACTCTATAATGTCTGATACTGTCAGTTTCAACGTTTCTCGCAACCAGATAATAGTTCTCATCATCCCAAATTAGATTTTGAGGTTCTACCACATATCGCTTTCCTTCATTTCTGTACACTAATTTTTTATCAAGATTCCATTCACAGTACTTAAAACTGATTATATGTCTATTAACAATGCCTTCGTATATTCCGTCAATATTATAGAATACTGATTCATTATCCGTCTTAACCCTGTTAGCCACAAACACCTGTCTCTGCAGTTTCCTGCCTTCATAATGACTGGTAAGCTTCTCTATTTTTTTGATTAAGGCATTGGATTTTTTCTCTGAAATGAATTTGGAGGATTGAACCGCGTCCACCAGAAGCTTGAGTTCTGCCAACTCAAAATCTCTTGACACAAGAGCATATCCGCCATCCTTACCCCTTCGTTGAATAATATCATAGCCCATATCCATAAGCGTCTCTATATCAGAATATATACTCTTTCGTTCTGATGTAATTCCATTCCTGGCTAAATGCTCAACGATTTCTCCCGTGGACGCCATATGCTCTTCGTCAGTATTCTCCTGTAGATATTGCAGAACCAGCAACAGTTTCTGTTTCTGATTAGATGATTTAGCCATACCTTTCTCCTATCCTATCTCCTAATTAACATAAACAAGAACCATAACGGGAACCAATGCAGCAGCCATTACACAACAGCTCCATACATATCAATTCTAAGCAGCAGCTGTTAACATGACAACCATGTCCATAATCAGTTCTCATATCACGATATATATCATCTTCTTTATCCAGCTTTCTGTAATACTCTTCATATTCCCAGTTATTTGGCTCCAAACCAGCTGCGGTACGTGCATCCTCTTTAGCCTTAAACACATCTCCAAGGCCATAATATGCATGTGCTCTAACATAATACCATCTGGCATCTCTTGCGTAATTAATTACATTATTAAGAACTCTTAAAGCATCCTCATACATATTGCTGTTAATAAAAGCAATTGCACCCTTTACCTCAGTTGTATCATCGTCCTTAATATTCATCTTCTCAGTTCTGCCGGCATATCTATATCTTCTGTATTCCTGCCCATGGTTTCCACCATAGGAATTGTTATAAGAACCACCATATGCACTACCGGAAGAACTTCCTGAAGCACCACCGTATGAACCGCCATAGTAACCTCTGGTATTACTCTGGGCTCTCGGTCCATTTTCACGTTCATCCATTATCTGTTCATAGGCCTCCTGAACCTCTTTGAACTTTTCTTCTGCCATTGCCTTATTAGGATTATTAATATTGGCATCCGGATGATACATTCGGCTTAATTTTCTATATGATTTTTTAATTTCGTCTGCACTGGCACTGGGACTTACTCCAAGTACCGAATAGGGATCTCTCATGTCTTATACCCTTTTCTGATTTTTATTGAATTTATTCCATATTCCGGAATATAAAATATTTCTTATAATATCAGCATTATCAAGTATTGGCAACACCTCAAAGGCTTTGGCTGCTTCTGATGCGAGTGTTATAAGCATATTTTCACATCTGTTCGAAAAATCCGGCTCATCCTTAATGGGCACCAGAGGATTAAAACTGCCTTTTTTCAAATCCTTGGGCATATCCACATATGCATCCATCAAATATATATATTTACCCAGAAACAGCCCTAATCTTCTAAGCGGTCTCCGCCATTCGTCCTGTTTCATATCAAAAATCTCTTCCAACATTCTGCCGGTAGGACATGTTATGGTGTCTATATCGCATTCTTTTTGGGATTCATATTCTGTTTGAAGTCTGATGCATTCTTCAATGGTTCGAGCCTGTCTTGGATATTTTCTGGCAGCCTTTTTAAAAGCTCTCTTAAGGAGACCTGCAAGAGCATTGGACTTAACACTTTTATCGTCTACCCAGTCATCCTTAAGCTTATAATATGTAAGAAGAACGTTCATTGCTGCTGCATAGTCCGTATATTGATTAACTAACTCCATGTGGGGAACAATTGGATGAGGAACACAACGTGCTTTTTTAGGTGCTGTCTCATCCTCATAAAGAGAGGATAAAACAATCGCCACAAACGTCATATCATATGACAGCGTCATCTGTCCCGATATTCCATAATTTTTACCAAGGCTTCTGCATACACCGCAGTAAAAACTACGGTATATGTCATAATCCTTAATCTTAAGTTCTCCCTTGTTGACATTAATATATCCAAACATTAAAGTTCTCCAAATCAGGTTCTTTTAATAAATTCATTACGACATTTTGGACAACTGATACAGATTTTGCCCTTGTGCTTAGGCACACGGATTTTCTGTGCGCAGTTAGGACATTTGAAAATCTTATGGGTTTTCTTATCCATTGCCTTCTTCTGCTCGTTAGTATAACTACTGTAATTATTCTGTCCATATCCGTTATAACCGCCCTTATTACGGCGTGTGATAGAACAGAACCACTGATTTTCCTTACTTCTGGCGTTATAATTTCTTGAAAAAATTCTAAAATAGGAATACACCATTATTCCCACACCAAGCCCCCAGAGAATATATCTTGGAAGCTGCCATGGAATAAAAATAGATATAATCAGTAGTATTAATGACAGGATATTGAGAAAACGGCTAAACTCATCAACTCCGTTTCTTCCTGACATAAATTGCATAAATTTCTCTTTAAAACGTGACATACTTCTCTTCCTTTACTATTTACTAGGTACATCATACACATTTTATTGATTTTTTACCATTAAATAATTCTTATCTTTTTATTAAATTTTTATAAAAGAAAAGCAGTAAGAAAATCAAGGACTTTATCCATATCTTCATCTGTTCCTATAGTAATTCTTAAATACTCGTTAATTCTTGGGGCATTAAAATATCTCACAAAAATGCCCTGCTTTTTAAGTGCCTCAAAAATTTCTTTAGCCGGAACACTGTTATGCCTTACAAACAAAAAATTCGCCTTGGATGGCAGGCAGCTAAAACCAAGCTCTGTAAGTTTTTTTGCCACCCTTTCCCTTGTACTAATAATTTTTTCTGAAATTCCGTCATAATAATCCGCACTTTTAACTGCCAGTGTAGCAAGCTCAAGCGAAGGCATATTAAGAGTATAGGAGTTAATTGAGTATTTTACATCATTAATCGCCTTAATTATTTCCTTGGAAGCAAGAGCATAACCCACACGAAGTCCTGCAAGAGAACGGGATTTTGAAAAGGTTCTTACAACAATAAGATTATCATATTTATTCAAAAGTCCTGCAGCAGATACCCCGCCAAAATCAATATACGCCTCATCCACTACTACAATAGAATCCTTATTGTGGTTAAGAATGTCCTCTATAAAATCCAGCTCCTCATAAATGGAGGTAGGTGCATTAGGATTGGCAATCACAATACCACCATTATCCCTGTAATAGTCCTCACGTCTGATTCTGAAATTCTCGTCAAGAGCCGGTGTCTCATATGGAATCTTGTATACATTCGCCCATACCTTGTAGAAAGAGTATGTAATATCCGGAAAAAGCACAGGCTTATCCGAATTAAAAAATGTCAAAAATATCATTGAAAGAACGTCATCAGAACCAACGCCCGGAAAGACCTCTTCACTACTTACACCATGGTATTCGGCAAGGACCTCCACAAGATTTGCGCAAACCGGGTCCGGATACAGTCTAAGAGGATCTGTTGCCATTCTTTTTACCGCCTCTTCTACCATTGGCGCCGGCGGGTATGGGTTCTCGTTAGTGTTAAGTTTAATAATATTAGATGCCTTTGGCTGTTCTCCCGGAACATAAGGCTCTACTTTTCTTACATAATTTCTCCAGTTACTCATAATATGAAAATTCCTTTTCTCGTTAATTCAAGCCGTACTCCTCGGCAAGTTTTCTAAAGCCCGGCATAGCATTAATAATTGTGTCATAGGCAACACAATAAGCAATTCTTACAAAGCCACCACATCCAAAGGAGCTTCCCGGAACCACAAGAATATTGTGTTTCTTGGCTGCCTCACAAAACTCCTTGTCATCCACCGGAGTTTTGACAAACATATAAAAAGCTCCCTCTGGCTTAACACATGTAAATCCGGCTTCTGTTAATCCTGTGTATAAGGCTTCCCTGTTTCTGTTATATACCTCCACATTGGCACTAATATCCACATCAAGACATTTGGCAATAACCTTCTGCATAATGGATGGCGCGTTAACAAATCCAAGAATTCTTGTGGCAACATTACATGCCACCTTAACATTTTCTGAATCCGTCATGGCATCAGGAATTACCAGATAGCCTATTCTCTCTCCCGGAAGGGAAAGGGATTTGCTGTAGGAATAACCTACAACCGTATTAGGATAATACTTAGTCAAATATGGAACTTCAATTCCATCATATGCCAGTTCTCTATATGGTTCATCTGAAAAAAGTACAATCTCCGTGCCATACTCCTTCTGTTTGTTCATAAGGATTTCTGACATTGTAACAATTGTTTCTTCAGAATAAATTACTCCAGTAGGATTATTAGGTGTGTTAACAATTACAACCTTGGTCTTAGGTGTTATTTTGCTCTCAAATTCAGTAAGATTTGGCTGAAATGTCTCTGTATCAGGACTGATTACCACCAGATTAGCGTCCGCATTAGCGGTATAAGCTCTGTACTCCCCAAAAAACGGAGCAAAGGTAATGACCTCATCTCCCGGATTAAGAATTGCTTTAAACAAAACATTAATTCCTCCGGCAGCACCAACTGTCATAATTATGTTAGAAGAATTAAAATCCGTTGCAAATCTTTTGTTAAGGGAAGCTGCAATGGCAGTTCTTACATCTTCATAACCGGAATTATTCATATACCCATGAAGTACCACTGAATTCTCATTGTCAACTACTTCTTTGATAGCTTCATTAACTTCTTTGGGTGCAGGAACATTAGGATTTCCCAGACTAAAATCATACACATTCTCGGCTCCGTAAATTTCTGCAAGTCTCTTCCCCTCTTCAAACATTGCTCTTATAACTGAGCTGTTATTAACTAACCCTGTCATCTTGTCTGCTATCATATTTGCACCTGTCTTTCTATAATTTGGCATATATACTATCAAACACTTCTTTTTTAACTATGTATGCGTCCTTCTGGTCATCCATCATATAACAGATGTAGTCTCCCGGCTCGCCAATCATATATTTTTCATAATCCCATTTGGTAAAAACCTTGGCATGCTTAGTAAGACATCTTGCATACACCTTGGAATTGTCAGTACTCAGGCAAGCTTTGAATCGACCATCCAGTTCATAAGTTCTTGTACTATTAAGATCTCTTATTGTTGGAACATAATCGAAGTTTCCCGCAAACTCCTCTTCAATCGGCTTATATTTTCGATTGAAAACATCTTTTTCAATCGGATAAACCTCTCCAAGTGTTCCAAGCATAACATAAGTATCCGAATTAGAAACCAAAAAGGCATCACCTTCAAAGGTTCTTAATTTAAATTCCACACCCTCAGGAATCACATCCGTTACCTTAACATAACCGCATTTGATTGGTGTTTTCTCGTATATTTCAAAGTTGCTAAAGTCTTCTATTCCTTCTTCTGAACGAATTACATCATAACTTTCGTAATAATCTCCAACTCGTTTTAAAAAGTAAAACTCAATTCCCACACCCTCGTATTTGGTTTCAAATTGTTTTTTACTAATAAAGCCTCCGGCTTTGCCATTATGACCACCACCATTGCCAATGCCGGCGGTGATATACTGCGCAAGATCATTAGCCGCAACCTCTACAACACAGCTTCTGATAGAAATCTTATAACCACCCGGACATTCATTATACACAACACATACATCAATGGTGTCCACCTGTAAAAGAAAATCACCAATTACACCAAGAATATTGGGGTCGCATGGCTTCGCCTTAATAATTGCCACTCTCTTATGTTCATCATAGCTATAACGCAAAAGCGCCATTCCGGCTGTTTCCATCTCCTGAATACTGAAGTTGGAATTAATTAATTTCAAAATAAGACCTTTGCTAATCTGAAGGTCGTCAATCATATCTCTTTCCAGAGGATGTCTAAGCTCTGAAAGACCATTACTGTCCATATACAGTCCATAATAAAGGGCAGTAGCAACATCTCTATTCTGATTAACATCCACGCCTTCTTTACGAAGCATATCAAAAACAACTGTGGCACAGCTTACAATATGACTTCTAATCTCACACATATCGTCCGAGATTCTGCCTGTATTATGATGGTCAATCATGGCAATATTCTCTGCATCAAAATAAGTAACGTTACCCTCACCATACTGACAATCCACAGTAATAAGAAGCTCCGGCTTGTCAAGCTTGTCCACATACTCAATAGGAATATTTAAAGCATCCACAAGAAGCACCACATTACTTTTGGTAATTTTAAAGCTACCGCCGTAAATCAATCGAACCTTCTTGCCTTTGCTTTCAAAATACTTATAAATAGCAAAACCCGAGCCAATGGCATCCGCATCCGGATTATCATGAAGCTGAATCACTATGTCGTTGTATTTCTCCAAATCCCTTAATTTCATATCTGTACCATCCTAAAAAAACATATTTTTAACAAAAATCTCTATTCCAATAAGTACAAGAATAATTCCACCAATAATTGTTGCTTTGCCTGCAAGCTTAGTTCCAAATTTCTTACCAATAAAAACACCGGCAATACATATTATAAAGGTTACCGCTGCAATAAGTCCCGCAGCTAAAAGTGCCTGATATACATCATAATCCGCAATAGTAAATCCAACGGACAGGGCATCTATTGAAGTTGCCACTCCCTGCACCAGTAAAAGTTTAACTGTCAGTTTGTTGCATTTTGCCTCTTCATCCTTACTCTTAATTCCGTCCCTTATCATATCAATTCCAATAAAACCAAGAAGCATAAGAGCAATCCACGGAATCATCTTTTCAAATAATCCAAACCAGTTTGCAATAGTCTTAATACATATCCAGCCCACCATTGGCATTAATGCCTGAAAAAAAGCAAACACACCTGCAATCAGACTCATTTTACCCAATTTCATTCGGTTATCATTAAGACCATTCGCCAATGACACTGAAAATGCGTCCATGGCAAGTCCTACACCAAGCATTATGCTGTTCACGAAAAATATAGCGTTAATTTCCATCTGATGTACCTCTGTTTTATTTAATTTCGCATCTAAATATTTTACCACATATTGTAAGGTTGTACCATATTTTTTGTGATTATTTGAATGTGTTTTTTGAAGACGATTTCTTCTGCCTTATGAGACCTCCTTCACTCACTCCTCGGAGGTCTCTCCGCTGGTTTTATGGCTCTGAGACCTCCTTCACTCACTCCTCGGAGGTCTCTCCGTTGGTTTTATGGCTCTGAGACCTCCTTCACTCACTCCTCGGAGGTCTCTCCGCTGACTTTCCGACTCTGAGACCTCCTTCACTCACTCCTCGGAGGTCTCTCCACTGACTTTCTGGCTCTGAGACCTCCTTCACTCACTCCTCGGAGGTCTCTCCGTTGCTTTTATGGCTCTTCCTGAATACCTTGTAACCAATTTTACACTTCTTCAATAGCTTCATATGTATTGTATACCATATATCTTGCAACATATTCATCGCTTTCCATTTATACACCTGATTAGTATCTTCAATTGTGAGCGGGCGGAGCAATAATCGTCAAGTGTAGATTGTTATATTGCACACAAAAACCTCCCCTTCACTTTGTCCAGTGCGGGGAGGCTTTGCTTTCCCAATTTAGGTCAACCACTCTGTGGCGATTGCCTTTTATATCTTCATTATAGCAAATATTCTTATTTTTACAAGATTTTATTTATTAATTGCTTCCTCGTAAAAGTTAAGCACATCCTGCATAAATTCCTCATCCAGTACATTGACCTTATCCTTATCTACATTGGCATAGATCTCTTTTCTCACATCATCCGGGATTTCTCCGTCATACTCCTCCCAAATCTCTTTGTAGATTTCATTCTGTTCGTCAATATATTCTATTGCTGCAAGGTCCGTAAACAAACGGTTATGGTCATTTTGTTTTGGTTTATCACAAACCTTGTACTGCACATTAGGATTAGTTATCTCATCCTTGTATGCAATTGTTCCGGCACTATTAAATCCTATGGTCTCATCCTCTGTGCCATGAATAATCAGTACAGGGGTATCCGTATTGTTAATACCATCCACAGCAGTCAGTCCTAATTTGTCTCCAAAAGTCAATTTCTGATAGATAAAAATATATGGATATTCTGCATAGATAAACCCACCCATCATATTTTCGCCCCACTCCATAATCATTGTCATAGGGTCATTAAATCCAGCCACGCTAACCGAGGCAGCTATATCATGGTCAAAATTAAAAATTGATGTTACTGCGTATCCGCCCCAGCTGTGTCCATATAAAAGCACAGGCAAATCGCTAAATCTGGATTCGCTCTCAATAAAGGTTAATGCCGCATCCAAATCAATTACAGATTGTACAAGTCCAACACAGTTCTTTCCTTCACTTTCATAACATCCTGTATTGTCATATGCAAAAACCTGATATCCACTGTCAACAAAATACAACGTTTCCGTCAGGTAACTCTCTGCTCCACCTCCAAGACCATGGCACACCACAACAAGCCCCTTGTCATTATCAGTTCCATAAAGATAGCCCTGTAATGTATTTTCGCCTGACTTGAAGTTTAAAAGCTCACGCTCGTACTCATCCTCCACATCCTCGTAGCGAAGATATGCGGTATACTCCGATGGTGTTAATGTTGTACGGCTAAATATATCATCAAAATTAACCTTCACTATTATAAATGAAGCTACTGAAAACACTACAAAAATTGCAGCAATGATGATCAATGTATTTCTGATAATTTTCTTTTTCTTGGACATTATGCTACTCCTTCACAAAAAATTAAATCACCATTTAATTCTCTCCATCTAACTTCGCCAGCTTCGCTGCCTGGTCCGCTGAAATACAAGCATCCAGAATCTCCTGAATGTCACCATTAAGAATCTTGTCAAGCTTGTAAAGTGTCAAGCCGATTCTGTGGTCGGTAACACGACCCTGTGGGAAGTTGTAGGTTCTGATTTTCTCGGAACGGTCACCTGTACCAATCTGGCTTCTTCTGGCATCCGCCTCGGCATCATGAGCCTTCTGGCATTCCAAATCATATAATTTTGCACGAAGAAGTGCAAAAGCCTTCTCCCTGTTCTGAATCTGGGATTTCTCTGTCTGGCTGTAAATAACAATACCTGTTGGGTAGTGGGTAAGACGTACAGCAGAGTCGGTTGTGTTGACACACTGACCACCGTTACCTGAAGCACGCATTACGTCAATACGAATGTCTTTTTCATCAATATGAACCTCTACATCCTCTGCCTCAGGCATAACCGCAACAGAAGCTGTTGACGTATGAATTCTTCCGCCTGATTCAGTCTCCGGAACACGCTGTACACGATGAACACCACTTTCGTACTTAAGTACGGAATATGCACCCTGACCTGTAACCATGAATTCAACTTCCTTCATACCGCCAATGCCTGTTTCGTCAGCATTAACTACTTCAACTCTCCATCTTCTTGCCTCAGCGTAGTGGGTATACATACGGAATAATTCTGCGGCAAAAAGCGCAGCCTCGTCACCACCGGCACCGGCACGAATTTCAACAATTACGTTCTTGTCATCGTTAGGATCCTTTGGAAGAAGAAGAATCTTAATGGTCTCTTCAAGCTCTGCCACACTTTTTTTGGCATTGGCAAGCTCTTCTTTGAGCATGTCACGCATTTCCTCGTCGCTTTCCTCTTCAAGCATCATAAGGCTATCTTCAATATCCTGATTAGCACGCTTGTACGCGGTATAAGCCTCTACGAGAGGAGTAAGCTCGCTCTGCTCCTTCATAAGCTTACGAAAACGATTCTGGTCTGATGTAACATCAGGACTTGCAAGCTCTGCATTCAAATCCTCGTATTTTATTAAAATATCTTCTAAATTCTCAAACATTATTGCCTCCGTCCACAGACTACACGGTCAAGACCTGCAAGGTCCTTAATGACCCGTATATCCGTAAAATTATTATTTGCAAGCAGAGCCATTACATCCTCCGCCTGATTATATCCTATTTCCATTATTAACATTCCGTCAGGATTTAAAAACTCTCCAGCCCGTTCTGCTAATATTTCATAAAAGAACAAACCATCCTTATGTCCGTCCAAGGCAAGCTTTGGCTCATGCTCTAGCACCTCCGGCATTAATTCCATAACATCCTTAGTTGGAATATACGGCGGATTAGACACTATCACATCAAAGCTCTCCGTCACATTCTGGAACATATCGCTTTGAATAAAATCAATATTATCTGTTTTATTATGCGAAGCATTTGAGCGGGCAATCTCAAGTGCCTCCGGCGAAATGTCCACCGCGGTAACTGCGCATTTGCCAAGCACCGCAAGACTTATAGCTATACAGCCCGAGCCGGTACACATATCAAGTACTTTGCTGTCACAGTTGATATATTTAAGTGCCTCCTCCACTAACACTTCCGTATCAAAGCGTGGAATCAGCACAACTGGTGTGACCTTAAACTCCAATCCCATAAAATATGCCTTGCCGGTAATATACTGCAACGGCATTCTGGTACAACGAAGATTTACAAGCACCCAGAACTTGGGAATTAAATTGCCATCCGCTTCCTTATCTGCATTAACAAGATATCCGGTCCTTGTAAGGCCAAAAGCCTCCTGCCACAGTACAAAAGCATCATTCTGTGCCTCAGTAATCCCTGCAGCCTTAAGCTTATTAACTGCTTCATCAAGAATCTTTCTGTGAGTCATTCTCGTCCACTCCAAAATTTTCCTTAAGGTATTCCTTCCAGTCAAAAACCGCCTCAACCGAAGCAATTCCAACCTCAATCATCTTTTCGTCAGGCTCTTTAGTGGTAAGACCCTGTAACCAAAGCCCCGGTTTACTAAGGAAATTAACAAATCCATTATCAAAACGTCCGAAAAGTCTTAAAATCTCGTAAGACACACCTGCAATAACAGGAATCAGAACAATTCTTGCAATAAAATTATATAATCTCGAATCAAAACGCACTAACATCATTACAACCAGAGAAATACACATTACAATTAACAAAAAGCTTGTTCCACAACGCTTATGCTCCTTGGAACTGTTTTTAACATTCTCTACGGTAAGTGGAAGCCCGTGTTCAATGCAGTTGATACATTTGTGCTCCGCACCATGATACATATACACTCTTCTGATATCCTGCATAAGAGATATAAGCAACACATAAATTATGAAAAACAATAATCTGATTATACCCTCTAAAAATGTAAGCAAAAGATCTGATTCAATAACTTTTTCAAGCAAAAAATGTGATACCAGATATGGTGCAACCATAAAAATTCCTACAGCCATAATCACCGCAAAAATCATAGTGAGCACATTGAATAAATCATCGCTTTTCTTAATCTCTTCCGGTGTCTTGTTAGCTTTTTTCTTAGCATCCTCCTCATCATCATAAAACGAAGCCGAGTAAGACAATGTTGACATACCAAGTACCAGGGAATCTATAAAATTAACAACACCACGGATAAAAGGCAGTCTAAAAAACTTAGCTCTGTCCTCCCCACCTTTGGAACGTTCCTTTTTGATTTCGATTTCGCCATCGGGCTTTCTAACTGCAACGGCATAATTATTACCATTCTTCATCATTACGCCTTCAATTACTGCCTGACCGCCTATTCCTGAATATTTCATTATAACCCTCCTATTATAAAGAAAAACAAGGTTGAGATACAAGACCTCAACCCTATCACTTCATTAACAATTAATTCTGTGTAACGCCATACTTCTTATTGAACTTATCCACACGTCCACGAGCTGATACAGCCTTCTGCTGTCCAGTATAAAATGGATGGCACTTAGAACAAATTTCAACGTGGATGCTCTCCTTGGTTGAACCTGTTACAAATTCATTACCACAGTTGCAAACAACCTTTGCCTGATAATAATCTGGATGGATTCCTTCTCTCATGATTTCACCTCTCTAATATAAAACACACTATGCCATGCCGTAAGCCTCTCGACATAATAACATTTTACCATATTTGCTGTATACATTTAAACAGCTTTTAAAGTATATCACAGGATTAAATGTATTGCAATAACTTTTTTACCATAATTAAATAATTCCTTGAATATAAAAGTAAATTCCACTTCAAGCTGAATTTAGTCTTACACTCTT
>CAZNUK010000032.1:0-24398 GCA_964576255.1 uncultured Butyrivibrio sp. | reverse complement strand
GTTTTAAAATTCCACAACCCTTGAATTTACTGGATTCTTTTGAAAACGCGCATTGTTGCCGTAACATTAACTAGTTTCATATTTACTTCTATCATTTACTTGATACTTTTCTGCAATCTCTATAAAATCTTCATAAAATTTCTTTTTATTCATAACTTTCGACAATGCACAGGTAGATATTACAGTAATTGCGATTAACAATAAAAAGAACATGGTTTCTTTATATTGCTCGTAAAAATTTATGTATACTGATATCGCTGCTAAAATTATTGCAACGAAATCTATTCCTGTAGAATACACAACTCGCACAAAAAATTCACATCAACACACTCATTGTCATTTATTTACCTCCAATATCTCATTATCACACTTAACAAATTGGATAAAATCTGTTTGTATCATTTCAACTGCTTGCTTCTTACCAAAAATGTCTATTAGGTTAACTACTTTCTGTTCATAATCTTCCTGATTATAGATATATAACACGAAACCTTCTGCCAACAATTTTAACTCTTGAATAATATCTTCATCCGTTTTATCCATTGAGTGACCATAAAAATGTATTAATGGCGATTGCTCGTATCCATCGATATATCTTACTAAATCAGTCCAATCTACCAAATCTGTTCCTTTCTGAATTCTTTGAAAATATTTTTTGAAATATATAAAATCCAAATCCTGTGGTGTTTTATCATCAACACCAAGAACTATATTTTTTTCTCCAATTTTACCATGAATATGACACACCATATGCTCAGGAATACCGTACATTTTGTACGTATCAGTATAATTGAAGGAAATTACATATCTAGGTTTAATATCTTTTATTTGTTTTATTATTTTACTTGCTCTAGCAGCTTCTTTTTCAAATTTGCGCTGACATAATTCTAGATATAATTCCAAACCTCGTATTAATTCATTTAAATGAAGTTTTAATTCTTTTAATATTTCTCTTTTGTTTATCCCATACTTACTTGAATAAAACCTTGGTTCGATTATAATATTTAATTCAACAATTTTAACAATTCTAAAATTAATAAGAACAGCAACCAGCAACTCCCCTGCCGTAGTCCTACTTAAACGATAGTTTGATAAAAACATCTCTTTGGGCGCATTAAAAAAGTTCGCAAATTGTGTTGTTATTCGATATATTTCTCTTTCAAAATCTACCCAACCAGGAACACTCATTAAAAAATTCAGAAAATACTTAATGAATCCATTATTTTCTACAATTTTATCAAACTCTTCCTTTTCTAAATCGTCTAACAAATCATCATTTTTATACTCTAAGTTTTTAACATATTCGATAAAATTATTGTATGTAGTCTCCATATCGTGTGCTAAATCAAATCCGTTTCCAATTACTAATACATTATTACTTTTCATAGTTGGTCTCCTTTGAATTTTTTATTTTCCCCCCTACCCCCTCCGCTCAAAGTAACTCACCAATATCTCCTTAATATGGTTGTACCTTCTCGCGTAGGAGTTCTCCACTCTGATAATCTGAAGATTATGCGCAGCGCAGATTTCATTTTTCTTCTTATCCCTGTTCTTAACAACTTCGTCGGTAAAATGTTCTTTGCCGTCCAGCTCGATTACGAGAATAGGGATTTCTTGTTTACCCTGTTTCTCGTATACTACGAAGTCGAAACGGCCGGAGTAGAATAAATCGCTATAGTTTACGTTGTCCCGAAAGACGTGGGCAATCGCCACTTCCTTTTGCACGATGTACTTATTGCGTGACATCAGGATATTACTTAGGGCATGGGTCAGATTTTCGAGAAAAGCTTCCTCAGTGGCGGTGCTAAATGGTTTGACACCCAAGGCTCTTGAGTTGGCTTTTTTCTCCGTTACGTAGGACTCGCCGTTTTGGTGAACATATCTAAGTAACTCATACAAATCGTCCTCGCTGTCTTTTTGGTACAGACGTTTGAGGTTCTTGGAATCTGCCAATACAATTAGCTTGTCCCTTGCTCTGGAGGTGGCAACGTTAATGAGTTCCTTGTTGTTTTTCAGCCAGTTGTAAGTTCCTGCTTGGGTCTGGTTGGTGAGAACAGTTGAAAAGAGCACTACATCCTTTTCATCTCCTTGGAAAGCGTGAACCGTTCCGCACACAACGTTTTTGAGTTCAAGAGTGTTAATTCTTTCTTCTATCAATTTTCGCTGATTGACAAAAGGAGTTATGACGCCAATGTTTTTCTCCTTGTTCGCCTGCGCATAAGCGATTATTCTGTCCACCTCAGCAGGGGCTGTATTTTTGGTATCCACGCTTCCATTTTCTACGTCAATGTATACCAAGGGCTCTTTTTCCTTGCTGGTTGAACAGACTTTTAATCTGGAATTGTAATATTTTTTATTGTTAAAACCTATTATTTTCTTGTGGCAGCGATAATGATTGCGAAGCAAAACTTCATCACTCACCGCGTCACATGCCAAAAAGGTTTTGTATATAGAATTTTTCCTATAGTCGTACTCCTCTGTTACTTTGTATTTTTCACGAAGTTTCTGATTAGTCACTTCATCCAGCAGAATAACCGGATTCAGCTGCTGTGGGTCTCCTACTAACATAAGATTGTCGCCACGAATAATAGGCACAAGAGACACTGCAGTGTTACACTGACTTGCCTCATCCACAATTACCATATCAAACATAGGCGTTGGTTCCCCTAGCTTATTTGCAGAAATACAAGTTGTAATTATGATTGGAAAAATCTTCTGCAATTTTTTGATATTTTCTGTTTTGCTTAGATACTTTACAAAGCTATCTAACTGTATGTCTTCCTCCATATTAAAAATTATGTTGTACAATTCCTTGTAGTGATTACCCCCAAGCTTCTGAATGTATTGGGCGGATATGTAGTACAAATATTGCAATAGCTGTTCATAGTCAGAGTCCACCAATGCAAGTGCCTGTTCATCAGTAAAACTACCGGCATCTGCTATTTTCTGCTTAACCTGGGTTAGCTGTCTGCCGTGCAAATCTGCCTGAAATGGAAATGTGTACATTCCGGTGGCATTTCTCTCTTGATAATCCATAACCTGACTGATTGCGTCTTTTCTATCCTTAAGTTCCAGAACTTCTTCATATCTTTTCAGAAGATTGGAAAGTTGCTTCGCTTTTTCTTTTCTATCATCCTTACGCTTATCTAACGTACCGCTGAATACTTGTATTTTTAATGCTTGAGTATAGATATTTTTTATATATTCAATGGCTTCCTTCACTTTCTCTATGTTGCCCAGACGAAGTACCGGAAATAGTATTTTTTTATCGTTATAAGACATCTTGGTCAGTTTATCAAAAACACTGTTAATTGGATGATTATTATAGGACGTAAAAAGTACTGTTCGCTCGTTAAAAAAAGCAGTAATTATTGTGTTGATAATAGTGTTAGTCTTGCCTGTTCCCGGTGGACCCTGAATATACGCCAACGGGTATTTCATTCCATTATTAATTGCCAAAAGTTGGTCCAAATTAATGTTAGAATTGATTAGCGCCATAGGATATTCCTTATTTCTTCTTGGTCTTGCAGTTAAGTCACCAAAAAAGGCTTTCACCGGAACTGTGACCCTATCTTCTTGATACATATCAATAATCCCTTTGTATTCCTTGCGCAAATCAATTACTATGTCCATTCCAAGCCCAATAATATAAGGCATATCATCCACACCCATAACCTGGTTCCTGTGCTTGGTAATGCAGTCTTTTATAATCTCCTGATTTTGCTCAAAATCAGCTAACAGTTCAAATTCCTCTGCATCTAAAAACTTACGGATGCTTTCTTTGTGCTCACCCATGATGTATTCAGTGCAGATATTAATTTCATCAGCCGGACACAACACTTTTCTCTTAACATCAAATTGGAGCTTTCTATATGCAAGTACATACAGCCCTTTCTGTGTGTAAATGCTAAGGACGTTCATCGCAAGCTGACGGATTTTTAACTTACCGTCACCTTTTGCCTCTTCATCCAGCTTGTACTGAAAGTTTTTCACTATTTCCTGAAACTGCGAATTGGTAAGCTGATACATTTCACCATTGAAGCTGTCCCTGTCCAACTTTTTAACCAATGCAAATTCTGAATAATATGGTGTGGCATCCATTCGATTGCACATTTCCAAATAGTTGAGGATTTTTAAATTGGCGGTATTGTCAAACAGGGATTTGTACTTATGGGGATTCAAATAAATATCCTCAACTAATCCAGTATTAATTTCGCAATAGGAGCCTTCAATAACCTGCGATGATATAATTCGGTCAATGGAGAGTCTATAACCATTGCCAAGGGTATACTTGCCAATATGTAACCCATCCACAATCAAGGTTTGGCTGACTACATCTAAATCCAAAATTCCTACCCAGAATTTGGTTATTTCGTCACCCTTGTTTTTGTATTCAATTTTAAGCCACTTACCTTCATGAATAGCTTTGAAAATATCACGACAGATTTTGTTCATAAAAACGCATACTCCTCCCGTTTTTCCTCTCATAAGTTAAGTAACCTTTTATTCAAAAATGTTTACACTTTTCCGAAGTTTTACAAATTGTTTATAGATTGTTTACCATTTGTTCATATTCTCACCCATTTTTCTGCCACATAGAGGATTTTTTTGTCAGAAAAACATTAAACAGAGCCAAAAAAACCACACGCCCATTCTCATAGGCGCATGGTTTTCTCATGCACAACTTTCCCAATCTTGCTTCCCACAAAAGCCACTGCCAATATCCACGGTGCCAGCCCGATTGGGTAGCATAACATAAGTATCAAAGCTATTATTATTGGTTTTTTCATTGTATAACCAAGTGTTGTTCCGGTAACCACAGCTGCTGCAAATGCCACATGGGATGCACTTTCTGGAAAAGCAATTGCGGCAATTCCATATCCCAGGCATGCTCCCGCAAAAATCAATGGGAAGAAATGTCCACCCTTTAACCCAAATTGAATGCAGATGTTGGTTAATAACACCTTGAAAAAAGCTAATGCAATTAATACCAGTGGTGCAAATCTGTCCGGATGTGCAAAAAGCTCCCCAAGCTCCTCTTCGCCTGAAAACATCAGAACAGGTAATAGACATCCAAAAATTCCAAGGCAGGCTCCGGCAATTACCTCCTTTAAAATTGGAGGAACTTTTCCGGAAATTTTGTGGCAGCCTTTATGGGTTACCTCATAAAATATTCCAAGAATTAAACCTGCCGGTATGTATATGAACAACATCAGTAAATCTTTAAGCTTAGGAAAGCCGGATTTTACTGAAGGAAATCCTGACATTTCTTTTACGAAAAAATAATTAAATGTACACAGAACTGCAATGGCTGAAACAAGTGACAACATATACAAAATAATTTTTACAACTTTCTTCGGGTTGTCCTCGATAACCTTAAGTCTTGCTTTGATAAAATAGCTAATAGCTACGATAATTCCCACAAGGCCCGCCTCAGGACCAACACTGCTTCCTATTATAATAGGAAGTAATGCTGCCACAAAAATCACCGGAAGCTTCTTGTAGTCGTAATTTTTATCGGTTTTGACTTTGCCGATAATAGTCATTAATTCTTCAGGGTAGTCTCCGAATTTCTTGCGGAACACTCCAATAATGGCGCCACCTATGACACATACTATAAGTGGATATAGGGGAAGTCGCACCTTACTTGGTATCCAATTCCATATAAAAAACATCCCCTCCGACATTATTCTTATAAACGCCCAAATAACAACTCCGGCAAGCGCTCCAAATACAATGCTGTACAGAATTCTTAATAGATTTTGCCCTATACTTTTTTTCATTAGTCCGTCCTTTTAACTTGATAAACAATATGTTCTATTATAAACTAATAAGTATAAAAATTCTACATTGTTATTACCAAGGAGAATGTTATTATGGATAATTTTTTAACTATTGCCGTAATTTTACTGGCATTGATTGTGCTACTTGGATTCTTTAATGAAAAAGTTACCAAAATCACCTATGAAATTTCTCTTATGCTTTTTTCTGTAGTTATCGGCGGTATTCTGTTAGCTATAGGTGTCTTCATTAAGGGGACTCCTGTTGACCAGGTTATCGAGAGACTGCAGATTATTGATTTAGAGAACTTTCTCATGGAAGGAATTCTGTGCTTTATGCTTTTTGCAGGCTCGTGCCACTCTAAGCTCTTGGATTTTAAGAAGTTTGCAAGACCGGTGTCATTACTTGCCATTGTTACCACACTTTTAGGAGCAGTTTTCTATGGATTCATGTTCTTTGGAGTAAGCAAGCTTCTTAAGCTTGATATGCCATTACCTGTGTGTCTTATGTTTGGTAGCATTATTGCTCCTACGGACCCAATTGCGGCCACTAGCATCCTTAAGAAGTTTAATCTTCCTTCAGGAATAAGCTTTATTATTGAAGGGGAATCCCTTTTAAATGATGGAGTTGGCGTTGCACTTTTTGTATGTTTTTCAAGTATGGTTGTGTCCGGGGAAGGTGGCGGTTTTGTAGCCATAATGCTTAAAGAATTGTTAGGAGCTATTCTTGTGGGAATTTGCGTTACTGCGGTTTGCTTTCCTATATTTAGGAGGTCGAAAGATGTTGCCAGACAGATTTTTACCAGCCTTTTGGCAGTGTCACTGGCATATGTACTTTGTGAAATTTTTGGTTTCTCCGGTGCAATTGCATCCGTTGTGTGCGGTGTACTTTTCTCCGCTTTGAGAAACTATTTTGCAATGAAAAATGACCCGATGGAGTTAGAGAAATTTGATACATTTTGGGAGATTCTTGACAATCTGTTCAATTCGCTTTTGTACGTAATTCTGGGATTATCATTTGTACAGATTCTTAGAATGCCACATGTATTTATACTCTCTGCAATTGCTGTTGTGATTAATTTACTAAGCCGTGGTGGAAGTCTTGCAATAACATCACTTTTTGCCGGACCACTTCCGGATGGCTATAACCGACCTCGATTTGTTGCCCTTCTTACATGGGGCGGACTTAGAGGTGGTCTGTCCGTTGCTCTTGCAATGAGTACGCAGGGAATGGTGGATGAGACCACATACCACATTATTTTAGGCGGAACATTCGCACTTGTATTCTTCACAACTATTGTTCAAGGACTTACAATGCCAAAGGTATATAATCGAATCAAGACACAGGACTAGATGTAGGACTGGATTAAGTGGAGGACTCGCGCCCTGCGAACAACGTTCGTAGGCGCGGTCCGTGGACATAAAGAATCCCCCACCAAAGGCGGGGGATTCTTTATGTCATAAATTATCTTAATTCAAAGGTACTAACCATTTCTTCAAGATTCTGTGCCTGTGAAGAAAGCTCTTCACTAACTGCTGAGGTCTCTTCTGCTGTCGCTGAATTACTCTGTACAACGGAAGAAATCTGTTCAATTCCGCCCTCAATCTGTTTCAGAAGGTCAGCCTGTACACGGGAAGATTCTGCCGCACCGGATGCCATTCCTGCGAAGGCTTCCATATCTGCAAGCACTGTGCTAATTGCTTCCATAGTGTTCTCAACAATTTTGTTACCAACTTTAATCTCTGAAAGAGACTTGCTGATTAATTCTCTTGTGGATACTGCTGAACGAGCACTTTCTTCAGCAAGCTTTCCAATCTGCTCTGCAACAACCGCGAAGCCCTTACCTGCCTCACCTGCTCTTGCTGCCTCAATTGATGCGTTAAGAGATAACAGGTTAGTCTGGGATGCAATATCCTCAATTGCAGAAATAATGTTCTCTATTTCCTGAGATGTCTCAGTGATACGATTCATCGCCTCAGTTAATTCATTAATCTCTTCACGGTTCTTAGCTGCATTCTCGGCCGCTGTCTTGGCACTGGTTGCTGCCACAATGGCATTCTTAGCACTTTCCTCTGAGATGTTAGCAACACTTTCGATTGTTGCTGTAAGCTCTTCAATAGCACCCGCCTGCTCTGTAGCACCTTCTGCTAACTCCTGAGCACTTCTTGCTAACTGGTCCGCTCCAACCTTAACCTGGTCTGTAACCTGAGCAATTCCGTACAGAGTATCATTTAACTGATTTAACAGTCCATTCATGCTGGTAAGTAATGTTTCAAAATCACCTACATAATTCTCTGAAGCCTGTGCCTCAATATTAAGTCTGCCCTCTGCCATCTCGCTTAATACATAGCTTACGTCCTTAATTACCGCACTAACTTCTTCACATACAGCGCCAAGCTCTTTGGTAACTACACCAAGCTCATCATCACAGTTATATTTAATCTGAATCTCGTGAAGTTCACCATCCTTAAGCTGATGTACAACACCCTGAATCTCTTCAACAGGAGTCATAATGTAGCCTTTGAGCTTCTTAACAGCTCTTAAGCACAAAACAGTTGCTCCCGAAATTGCAAATACTATAAAAACTGCTGCAACAATTCCTGCGGAATATGACGCTCCTTCCTTGTACAATCTCACAATCATTGTTAGAACACACAACAACACAAACAGCATCTCCGCGTTAACTACTATGAGAATCTCGTTTAATTGCCTCTTAATTCTCTTCTCCACTGTCTGATTTTTAATCTCTGTTTTCTTCATGTGTAACCTCTCCATTCCTATGTTATTAATTAGACTTCTTCAAACTCCATATAATCATTCCTGCCATGCTCCTTAACATAATAAAGCGCCGCATCTGCATTCTTACGAATAGTCTCAAAATCTTCTTCACTTTCCACGCCATCCACGTAGGCAATACCGATTGAGCAACCCGCATAAGAATCTCTGTCAAGGTGAACCGACTTAAGCGCAAAGCGTTCTACTACATCTTCAAAGCCCTGTGCCTCTTTAATTTCTGCCAGAATGTTTTGTGCTATCTCCACAACTTCATTCTTCTCCTCATAGGTAAGTAAAATGGCAAATTCATCACCACCTAAACGGATAGTGCTTGCCCCCTCCGGCGCCATCTTGCGGAAAATATCAGCAAAACTGATTAAAATTGCGTCGCCTACATGATGTCCAAAGGTGTCATTATAATATTTGAAGTGATCTAAGTCCATATAAATAAAAGCATATTTTTTCTTACACTGTTCTTCGTCAGAAAGCACTGAATGAATAATTGAATAATATCCCTGTCTGTTAAGAAGTCCGGTTAATTCGTCAGTAACCGCCTGCTGGGTCAACAGCTTATTCATTCTTTCGATTTCATCCTGAGCCTGCCACTTCTTAATTGCGTTAATAATCTGTCTGAACAGGTATGTATAGATTTCCTTATCATAGTCATTCAAAACATATCTGTCAGTAGAAGCATTCCAGTTCTCACGGCTTACGGTGTATGCCACCAGAACGGCTGCCAGTTTCTCATTCTCAAAAATAGGCACACCTACCATTGAAAATACCTTGCCGCCAAACATAACCGAGAAGAGCTTTCTGTAATCCTTGTAATTACCGTTATATTTAGAAACAGCAAAACCGCTCCTCTTCTCCTCAAAGAATTTTACCACAAGGTCTATATTGTCCTTGGTCATTTCCTTGGCACGTTCTCTAAATACAATGCGTTCATCCCCGGATATGTGAATTGTAATAATTCCATCCAGATTGTAATTGCTGGCAAGTGCCGATAATACATTATTCATCTTCTCAGAAAGATTCTCTTCACGTCTGTCCAATAAATTCTGGAAAAGCGAAAAGAACTGTATTTCCTTACGTCTTGCACCGGCATCCCTTTCAATACTACGTCTTCTCTCAGCCTCACACACCTCATTCATAATAGGACATTTGAGGGTATCCAGTCTTGGCTTATCATAGTCATATGTATTTTCAAGAAGCCTTTTCGCAACCTGCAAGTGCTTTAGGTAAGCATTCTTATTACAGAACTGCTTATATTCAAGTAACAGTGCTGTTCGTTCCTCTTCCCTGCCAAGCTTCTGTAAGGTGTATTGCTTAGCCATGCAAAACTGTGGATATGAGAAGAAATAATTACCCTGTGAACGGTTCATATAAACCTCTGCACGGTCATATATCTTCAACGCTTCCTCATATTTGCCGTTATAATTACATAAGAGGGCATTACAGATATGATATAAGAACAAATCATCATCCCACAGATAGCTGTTGTTATCATCATAATCTTTTTCAGTTGTGTAATCCAAAAACTGTCCATCCTTAGCCAGATAATTTCTGGTGCTGTAAACCCTACCTTGATAAAAGGACGAAAGTGCAACAAGTCCTATAACTTTGGAAATATTACATACACGGAGACTGTTCTTACGATTAATATTAAGAAGATACAATGTCTTCTCAAGGTATATTGTGGCATTATCATATTCTTCTGCCATAATTGCATTAATCGCCATATTATAGAAGGTCTCTATAATATAATCGCTAAGTCCCAGCTGATGGAAAATCTTCATTGCCAGATTAAAATAATAGTTGGCGTTCTTATAATCCTCTGAGCCACAATGATTATATCCAAGGCCATTGTATACCATAGCCTCCTCAAAGCGGTTACCGGCTCTCTTGGCAACCTGTATATCCTTCTCATAAAAGTATATTACCAATTCTCTCTTACCGCTGTAAGAAGCTAACATAATTACACTTCTGTACGCTTCGGTCAAAAACTGGTCATTACCCAGAGACTCCCCAATTTCAATACCCTTCTTAAACATCGGCATAGCTGTCTCAACATTTTCCATCGTTATCTCGTCAAACATATTGTTCTCAAAACAGTACACATACAGATGTGCCAGGTGATTGAGGTACTTATATTCAATACACTGCTCTAACAATTTATCATCAATCAGGTAATTATCATAGGAAATCAGGAAATTATGAAATCCGCTGAACTTACTTACAACCTTAGTGATATTACCCTTAAATTCCATATATGTATCATTATGTTCTCTTGCAAGCTTAATACATTTCTCTGAAGCTTCAACTGCCATATTAATATTACCATTATGCATATTAACATAGGCTATAACATAATAATATCCATATTCTACCTGCCACTGGTCCAGGGTTAAACTTAATTGATGCATATTCTCTGTAACCAGCAGAGCATGTGAGCAGTCACCCTGCATAACAGCAAGAGTGGCAAGCTGCATATACATTCTTACCTCCTGGTCACACGTAATACCCACATTCTCAATCTGAACCTTCTGATAAATGAAATCCAGAAAATATCTCATCTCATCATAGGCATACATACAGAACATATTATAGGTCTTTATCAGATATTCTTCCATATCCTGACCGTTAAGAACAAAACCATTTTCAATTACATTCTCAACCACACCGGAATTTACAGGCCAGTCATACACACAACCCATTTCTTCACAATGTAGCTTAAGATTGTCTTTATATTTTTCTTCATGGACACGAACTTTACCATTCTCATTATCAAATGCAATAATTCTGATATGATTACATTCCGGATCTCCAAGTATATAATCCATCAGTTCCAAAGTAGAGGCTCCGGCATAATTAAGTCTGTTAAGAACAACAAAAATGTCATGATTCTTGCAGACCTTCACAAGCATCTTGGCAATACCCTTAATAAGCTTCTCTTTCTCAAACTGAACCTCTGAGAAGAAAGGCACCTCCATTCTCTTACATCTGCCGGTGGTAAAATAGCTCTCAAATACCACCTCATGTAACGAATACACACCGGCTTCCTTAATAAGCTTAAAAGGAGAAATTCCCTGCTCATCCATCAGATGTGTAATTATACCCAGAAATGGTGCATATGCTTCTCCCATTACATTCTCTTCAAAGCAATGATAAAACACCCTTGAAGAGTATTCCTCCGGCACCACACCCATAATCTCTTCCCGATTAAGTCGTATTTTGTTAGTATGCTTGATTAATGCAACATTAGAGCCATTCTGTTCGCTCTGTAATGATTTTACATAACTATTCAAACAATCCAGTTCTTCTCGCGTCATATGTTCCTCCCAATTGCCCCTGCTCTCAAGTCCAAAAATCCAATTAATTTATTATAGCACAAAACCAGATTTTAGAAAAGGTTTTTATATGTTGAAACAAATATATTTTTAGTGGTATAATAATCCATAATAAAATTATTTTTACGAGGTAGAATATGTCTAAAAAACAAGGTTTAAATATTATCATTGTAGGCTGCGGCAAGGTAGGCATCGCCTTAGTTGAACAGCTTTCCAAAGAAGGACATGACATTACCATCATAGATAGTAATAACACCAAAATTCAGGAAATCACCAACCTCTATGATGTAATCGGTCTGACCGGAAACGGTGCCAGCTACAGTGTACAGATGGAAGCCGGTATCTCCAATGCAGATTTACTGATTTCTGTTACAGGTTCCGACGAATTAAACCTTCTGTGCTGCACCATCGCCAGACAGGTTGGTAAATGTGCTGCCATCGCCAGAGTCCGTACCCCGGATTACAGCCGTGAAGCGGATTATCTCCGCAACAAATTAGGACTTGCCATGATTATTAATCCAGAGCTTGAAACTGCCCGACAGATGGCACATATTCTATGTCTGCCAACTGCTTTGGAGGTCAATTCTTTTGCTCATAACCAGGCAGAAATAATCAAATATAAAATTCCTGAAAACAGTGTTTTGGATGGAATAGCAATTATGAATCTTAACACTGTTTCGCAGCATAAGATTCTTATCTGCGCAGTGGAACGTGACCAGGAAATCCACATTCCAACCGGTACTTTTGTTCTTCGTGCGGGCGATATAATTTCCTTTGTAGCTCCAAACAAATCTGCAAAGGGCTTTTTAGAACACATAGGCTCTAAAACCAATAAAGTTAAAGATGCCTTGATAATTGGCGGGGGCAAGGTTGCTTATTATCTTGCAGAGCTTCTTTTAAGGAGAGGCATTTCTGTTAAAATCATTGAAGGTGACAAGGCGCGATGCGAAGAGTTAAGTGTGCTTTTGCCAAAAGCCATTATTATTAACGGTGACGGAACTGACGAAGAGCTTCTTAAGGAAGCCGGCATAGAGTACGCGGAGTCTTTCGTTCCATTAACAGGAATGGATGAAGAAAACATCATTCTTACACTATACGCACAAAAAACCTCTAAAGCCAAGGTTATTACCCAGATAAACCGAATTAATTTCAGCAAGGTAATCGGCAGTCTGGAACTGGGTAGTGTTATTTACCCAAGGTATATCACCGCCGAAGCAATTATCGCCTATGTACGTGCCAAGAAAAATTCAGTGGATAAAAACATCGAGACTCTTTACCATATGTTCAATTCCAGAGTTGAGGCTATAGAATTCAGAGTGAATGAAATTAACGGGCTTACCGGTATACCGCTTAAGGATTTGCCTCTAAAAAAAGAGCTTCTCGTGTCCTTAATTAACCGCAAGGGCAAAATCCTAATCCCTAACGGTCTGGATTTCCTTATGCCCGGAGACAGCGTTGTTGTTGTAACCACACATCTTGGTTTAAGTGATATTCAGGAAATTTTACAGTAACTACTTACAGGAGTTGAGTTATGAACAGTAAGATTATAAGATACATTTTAGGATATGTTTTAAAAATAGAAGGCATCCTTCTGTTACTTCCAAGCCTTGTTGCAGCCATCTACCATGAGACCAGTGGTTTTTACTATATGGCAGTGGGAATTCTCTGTATGATTATAGGTATGGTTTTTTCCGGCAAAAAACCGGATAACTCCGTTTTCTATCTTAAGGAGGGCTGTATAACTACAGCTTTAAGCTGGATTTGTCTGAGTATTTTCGGAGCCCTGCCCCCTTTTCTATCCGGAGAGATACCTTCATATCTGGATTCATTATTTGAATCAGTTTCAGGTTTTACCACAACGGGTTGCAGTGTTCTGTCAGATGTTGAGGCACTGTCCCACTGTACTTTATTCTGGAGAAGTCTTACCAACTGGATTGGCGGCATGGGAGTTTTGGTGTTCCTTCTGGCAATTGTGCCCCTTACCGGTGGTTCCCATATGAACCTTATGAAAGCCGAAAGCCCGGGACCTTCCGTTGGCAAGCTGGTGCCTAAGGTTCGCCACACTGCAAGAATCCTGTATTTTATATACATCGGGATGACCATCATCGAGCTTATTATACTTTTGTGTGCAAGAATGAACTGGTTTGAAGCTGTATGTACCAGTCTCTCAACTGCAGGCACCGGTGGCTTTGGCTTTAAAAACGATAGTTTCGAAAGCTTTTCGCCATTTGTAAAATGGACTGTTACAATTTTTATGATTTTATTTGGAATTAATTTCAATGCCTATTATCTTATTATTTTCAGACAGTTTAAAAAGGCATTTTCCATGGAAGAGGTAAGAGCTTATCTGGGTATCATTGTGGTATCCATTGCAGTTATTTTTGCCCAGCTTATGAAAACCTCAATGAATACTTTTGATGCCCTGACAGATGCCGCTTTTCAGGTCGCATCCATTATAACTACTACCGGTTTTTCCACGGCGGATTTTAACCAGTGGTCACAGACCAGCAAAACAATCCTTGTTCTATTAATGTTTGTTGGTGGTTGTGCAGGAAGCACCAGTGGCGGCATTAAAGTATCACGTTTTTTGATTTTGTTTAAGACGCTGGGCAAGGAGCTTAAATCCTATTTGCATCCCAAAAATGTCAGCAAAATCCGTTTTGACGGTAAAGCTGTAGAGCACGAGGTTGTTCGTGCCACCAATGTATATATGGTTACATTTATAATTATGTTTTCAATATCCGTTTTATTGATTTCAATTGAAGGCAAGGATTTAATCACTAATTTTACAGCAGTGACTGCCACTATCAATAATATCGGACCGGGCCTTGAGTTAGTGGGACCAGCCCAGAACTTCTCCTGCTTCAATGGTTTTTCAAAGTGCATATTAATCATTAATATGTTGGCAGGAAGATTGGAATTATTCCCATTGTTACTCTTATTTCATCCGGGAATATGGAAAGACATGCTCGTATCCGGAAGGAAACGTAATGTATGACAAAAGCTGCGACAAAAGTCGCAGCTTAAATTATCTTCTCACTTCAAAATACTCTTCATGAATCAACATCTTCTCTTTACTCTTAAGGCAAGTGCTAATATCTTCACTCATTGTAATAAATGCCTGCACAAGATGAGGATCAAAACTTCCTTCATTGGAAACAATCAGCTCCATAGCTTTCTCATGGGAAAATGGTTCCTTATATGGTCTCTTAGAGGTAAGAGCATCATACACATCTACAATACTCATAATACGTGCAACAAGAGGAATCTCTTCTCCCTTAAGTCCCTCCGGATATCCGGTACCATCCCATTTCTCATGATGATATCTGGCAATTTTCTCAGCAACATCTCCAAATTCCTTATCCCGGATTCTAGCCTTAATAAATGCAAAAATATCTCCACCAATAACTGCATGCTGCTTCATCCTCTCAAACTCTTCCGGATTAAGGGATCCGGCTTTCCGCAAAACAGAATCCTCAATAGCAATCTTACCCACATCATGAAGAGGTGCAGAACGAATGGCCTTCTTCACATAGGACAGAGTGAGTTCATCCCTGTATTGTGGTAATCTCATCAGATATTCAATAAATGCCCTGAAATATATTGCAGTATTCTTAAGATGCCCACCTGTCACACCATCTCTGGATTCAACCAGTCCGGCAAAGCTTACGGAAATCAAGTCGTACATCTTCTCCATCTCCAGAACTTTCTCCGCAACCTTATCCTCAAGATTATGTTCATATTCAGCAAGGGCAATCTGTGTCTCAATTCTCTTAAGCATAACAGTAGGAACAAAAGGCTTGGTAATATAATCTACTATTCCACAGTTAAAGCCTTCAACCTCTGCCTCCGGAGTAACATCCGCTGTAAGGAAAATAACAGGTATGTTTCGTAATCGTTTATTCATTTTGAGCCTGCGTAACATCTCGAAGCCGTCCATTTCCGGCATTACAATATCAAGCAATATCAAATCCGGTATTACTGCTTCCAGTATTTCAAAGCCTTCCTTTGCAGAAAGTGCTTCATACAACTGATAAGTATTCTGAAGTACTTCTCTGGCAACCTTGTGGTTCAATGCCACATCATCAATCATTAAAATAATTCTTTTTCTCATAACGCGCCTTCCAATATCTGTTGTATCTTCCCCGGATAATTTAAACTAGTATTATTTTATCAAAAATTCGACAATAATACAACAAAATGAAAGGCATTTTTTTAACATATTAATCCTCCCTAAATATTTCTTCCAAAATTGATTCAAGCTCCGTGGCATCCTCTTCATTACATTTCATCCAATCGCCATCATCAATTTGTCTAAGACCGTCTCTGTAGACAACCTTAACCACCTCATATCCGTAATCGAACTCAATTTCATAGAAGCTTTCGCTCACAGATTCCTCGACTTGAAAGTTGTTAGTCACATTCATTTCTCTAACAAACTTCATAAATTCCTCTGCCTCTTCTTCATTAAGCTCTGCTGTTTCTTCGGAAGGATATTTCCGGATGGTTGCACCAAGAAGTCTTAGACTGTTTCCATCCTCTTCCTCGGCATTGTCTTCCTCGGCATTGGTTTCATTAGTTATTGGCGAATTACCTATTCCATCCATTCCGTCCATACCATTCATTTCTTCTCTGTCACCGGTTGCAACCTCCTCGTTCGTAGCCTCGGTATGGTATTTTTGCATAGGATTGTCACTTATTTTATTATTTCCGAATCTGGTAAACACAAAAATCACACAGGCCGCTGCCAGTACTGCTGTGCCAACCACTGTAAATCGTTTCATATAGCTTAATCTTTTTTGTTTCTTAAGCTTGTAAAGTTCATAAACTCTCTCTTCAAACTCCTGTTTATTCCTCATATACAAAACCTCCCTGCTCCAAAATTACCTTCATGGCATTTCTGCCTCTGTACGCCAGATTGGTTATCTGCTTAATGCTTTTTCCCATAACCTTGCCGGCTTGTTCATAGCTCATATCTTCAAAATACAAAAGATGAAGAACTGTGCGGTAATCCTTGGGTAGTTTATTAAGTGCTTCATGACACAGCCTTTTGCGCTCTTCTTTAAAAATCTCCTCCTCAAAAGACTGGTATTCAAGACTCTTTGGCGGTGCATCTTCTAATGCCACCATGGAAATTCTTGACGAACGTCTTATATAGCTCACCATTTTGTGATGAGCAATGGCAAAAATATATGTCTTAAGACTAACACTGAAATCATATCGCTTCGGATGAAATAAAAGCTCAGAAAAAGCATCTGCGGCCAGTTCTTCAGCCACACTGAGATTATTTACAGTGCGGTTAATAAAAAATATTAAATTATCCCTGTACATATCCAGTATTTCTGAAAATGCTTTTTCATCACCATTAAGAAAACGACGGTAGCTACTTGCGCCATTATCCATTTTGTCCATCCTCCGTAAATGTCTTCGTACTATATTCGCACAAGTTACAAAAAACTCTCATTAAAAATTAATTATACTATTAATTGGCTTTCCTTGACATATTTTTTTATTTTGGTTATGCTAGTTAGGTATTAAAATATAGTAACAAGGAGTTTACCATGAGCAAATTCAATTGTATGGTTGCCCAGTCCGGAGGTCCGACTGTTGCAATTAATTCCAGTCTTGCAGGAGTTATCTCCGGCGCGATGAACAACCCTATGTATGACAGAGTGTATGGTTCTTTAAACGGAATTTTAGGAATTCTTGAGGACAGAATTACTGATTTGACCCAGTTGATTGAGCAAAATCCAGATGCCCTTAACTGCCTTAAGCACACTCCGGCTATGTATCTCGGCTCCTGCCGATACAAATTACCGGATCAGAGTGACCCACAGGCACAGAAGGAATGCTATGATTTTATTTTTTCCCAGTTTGCCAAATATAATATCGGTGCTTTTTTCTACATCGGTGGTAATGATTCAATGGATACTGTTATGAAGCTGTCAGAATACGGCGAAAGCATTAACAGCCCTGTGAGAATCATCGGAATTCCTAAGACCATTGACAACGATTTGATGCTTACAGACCACACACCGGGCTTTGGCTCAGCTGCCAAATATATAGCGACTTCCCTTTTGGAAATTGCTTATGATACATATATTTACGCTGTTAAGAGTGTAACGATTGTTGAGATTATGGGAAGAGATGCAGGTTGGCTTACTGCTTCTGCCGTCCTTGCCCGTAACAGCTACAACAGTGCACCACATCTTATCTATCTTCCTGAAAGCGATTTCGATGAGGATGAATTTATTGAGGATGTTA
Source organism: uncultured Butyrivibrio sp. (assembly GCA_964576255.1). Taxonomy (GTDB): domain Bacteria; phylum Bacillota; class Clostridia; order Lachnospirales; family Lachnospiraceae; genus Eshraghiella. The sequence goes on along the minus strand of CAZNUK010000032.1, from coordinate 6,231 downwards.
AGGCACTTCTTGAGACCCGTAACAATGTGATTATTGCTGTATCAGAGGGTATTCACGATGCTAAGGGCAACTATATCAGCGCTACAGAAGCTGCTGCTGATAAATTTGGTCACAGCCAGCTTAGTGGTGCAGGTAAAGCTCTTGAATATATGGTTAAAGACAGAATCGGCGTTAAGGTTCGCTCCGTAGAGGTTAACGTGCTTCAGCGTTGTGCCGCACATCTTGCTTCAATGACTGACTTGGATGAATCCTTTGCTTCCGGAGAATATGGTGTAAAGTGTGCCGCAGAGGGCGTTTCCGGTGCCATGATTACAATTAACCGTACAGCTTCTGATTCCTATACTGTGGAATACGGACATGCTTTAATCAAAAACATTGCCAATGCTGCCCGTTCAGTGCCAAGAGAATGGATTAACGAGCGTGGTAACGACGTTACAGAGGATATGCTTAATTACCTTCGTCCACTGATTCTTGGCGAGGTTACACTTAAGTACTCAGAGGGACTTCCGGTATATATGGATGTAGAACATTTAGTTTAATTTATTTAAGGTGGTTTTTCGACAATAGTCGATTCGCCACCTTTTTATTTGAGTTTTTTATTAATCTATAGTATAATTTTAATGATATATCATTAATTATTGGGAGGTTCACAAATGAAAGAAAAATTAGATTTATCTATTAAGAAAAATGCGGATCAAAGTCGTAACCTTACAGCTCTTATAGGTATGTTAATCATGAATCTCATGCTTACAGCCGCCTATTCCTTAGAGCTTGTTAAGAAGACCCGCACCCCTCTTTCTTTTGCAATTGTTGCAATTCTCTGTATTGCACCATGTATTATTTCATTTTTGATTTATCGCAAGAAGAAAGATTCATCCATAATTCGCTATATTTTTGCAGGATTTTTTATCGCAATGTATGCCTATGTAATGTTTACAGGAACTACAATGCTTACATTCTGTTATGCAGTAGTAATTATGGTATTACTCATTGTATACATCGACATTAAGCTTTTGGTTGGATTATCAGTCTGCTCATTGATTGTTAATATAATCCTTATCATTCAGAAGCTTGTTGCAGGTACACTTAAGGGAACAGCTGTTGCAGATGCAGAGATAACTATTGCATGTCTTTTGTTTACATGTCTTTTCATTATTCTTTCTGTTAGAAAAATCAGTCAGATTAATAATGCCAACATAGAGAAGGCTGACAGTGAAAAGACCGCTTCCGAGGCTATGCTTAACAATACACTTGCCGTTGCAGGGGAGCTTGCCGAGAACATCAGAGAAGCTGTAGCAGAGACCGAAAGTCTTCAAAGTGCCATTAACTCCACACAGTCAGCTATGCAGGAGCTTACAGATAACACTAACGAAGAAGCCAGCGCTATGGAGCTTCAAAAACAAAGCACCGATGCTATCAATGCATACATTAACGAAGTTGACTCAATGGTAGGAACCATCGTAAGTGAGGCAGATGTAACAGTCGAGAACTTAACCTCCGGTAATGAAACCATCCATTCACTTCTTAATCAGGTGCAGGTATCCGAGACTTCAAGTGCACTTGTTGCCCAGAAGATGGAGATACTTAAGGAATATGCAGATAAGATGCAGTCAATTATGGGACTTATCAGTAGCGTTGCCAACCAGACAGGTCTTCTTGCTCTTAATGCTAGTATCGAAGCTGCCAGAGCCGGCGAAGCAGGTAAGGGATTTGCCGTAGTTGCTACTGAGATTTCAAGCTTGTCCGTTCAGACCAATGACGCAACCGGCGAAATTAATACCATTATTAATAACATCGTAGTTGCTATTAATGAAGTTACTGCTTCCCTTGATAACCTTCTGGAAAGCAGCAAGCTTCAGAATGAATATGTTAATACTACCGCTGATAAATTCGAGAAGATTCACAAGAGTACAGAAAGCATTCTTAACCAGGTAACAACTCTTAAAACCACTGTTTCTGACGTAACCGCCGCTAACAAGCAGGTTGAAGAACGAATCGAGCTTGTAAGTACAATTATGGAACGTGTAAATAACGGTGCCCAGTCCACTTTGGAAGATTGCAACACTAACCGTGACAGTATCTTGGCAGTTTCAGGCATTATGGACAGATTAATGGAAGAGACAACTAAGCTTACACAGTAAACATAAAATATTATGGAACTTGCAATGCTTTTCGCTTTGCAGGTTCCATATATACTCTGGTAATTAACATAGACAATAAAATAACAATTAGACAAATCGTAACCATAACACATATCTGAATGCTATCTAATCTACAATTTATTTTTCCAAAAAAAACATATTTATTTTGTAATTCAACAAAAGATATAGCTATTATAATTGATAAAATACTGTTTATAAGCATTTCTAATCCTGTTATGCATACTGCACCTCTTGCCGACATACCACATATGCTAAGAATTCTATAATATTCTGTGCTATTAGCATTTTTTATCAAAACAATCCCCATTATACATACAGTTATAAGCACTAATAATATAAACGTTAGAGGTACATATTTCATTATTGTACTTCTTACTGACGCTTTCATATTTTCGTATAATTGTTCACTTTCAGGAAATGTCCCCACACTACTATGACCATGTGTTGCCTCCTCCATGTCAACTACTTTAAAATAATTCTCAAGTCTTTCTTCTTCAGTTATATTTTCTTGGAACTTAACAATACATTTCTTGTTTTGACCATACAGTTCTTCATCAATTTTACTCAGTTCATCTTCCGTTGTTATAACAACGGGGGTACCCATTTGTCGATGACTATACAAGCAGTATATATCATCATACTCCATATTACTGCTGATAGTTGTGTCACTCATAAAAATTCTTTGCCCATCAGCAATCACTCCAGCAATAAGAGCTTTTACTTTGATAGTTTTTTCTTCCGTTGCCGAAAAAAAATTCAATGTGATTTCATCCCCTGTACTAAGTCCTCCGCTATTTCGAGATATCCACACAACAAGCGTATCTTCATCTGCCTCAACCTTTTCTATTAACTGCCCTTCCAACAGTCGCGGTGGCATAATCTTCATAACCTCATCAGTATAAACCACACATGTATTTAACCCTATTTGATTATCACTCATGCAAAACAACTCATGGGTCATCAAAGTATTTTCAACTTTAGACAATAAACTTACATCAATACCATTCGCACTGTTTATTATTATACTTTTCTCATCCAAATACGGCTTTACCAAACGATAAACTTTTGTTTCCTGAATTAAATTTGTAATAAATATTGCACTTACTATAATAGAAACCGCAAGAATAAATACAGAAATGATATTGTACCAAATATTTTTAACATATTCATCCAATGCAAACTTAAACACTGCATTCCCTCCTCATATCCAATATTCTTTTACGATTAACAATTATAGTAGCTATAGTTGTCAAAATCACAATACTCAATAAATACATAACAAGCATCAACCCATATGCAGTCATACTATAGATTGAAACCGTATTATTATAGACATAGTTCATTATTTTTTCTACTAAAAGCCTGAATATTACAAAACCTATAGTCGCCGTAACTAGACTAACAATAAAAATCTCTATCTCATTAATAATTATTCTATACAGACGTTTAGCTCCACAAATCGCGAATATCGCCATCTGCCTTTTTCTTTTCTTCATTATATATCCGTATAATAACGCGGTATCTAACGCTGCTATTACCCCCACTGCAACTGATAGAACAATAATTGAATTAATCGCAATTAACTGCTCCTCGTTTTTCACTTTATATTCCTGTATTGTTACTTTTTCACCAAACTCATTTTCTAGAACGCGTTTAAAAACTTCATAATCCTTTAGTGTTGGCAGTTTTTCAAATTCCAGAACAAAGTTTTTTAAAACAACACCATCTGGGTAACAAGTAATTGCCATATGTATCGTAGTCCCAAGCCATTCATCTTCCTCCACTCCCACAACTTGAAACATTTTTTCCTCAATCTCTATTATATCACCAACGCTCCCAACATTCATTCCGTGTACATAATTTTTCCGGTCATTAATTTCCTGGTCAGTAACTAATCTGCCTTCCTTCAACCTCTTATACTTGTAAATTTTATCTGAATTGGTAAATCTACCATTATGATATTCATTATATGTAACTATTTCATAATCCTCACTTTTAGCAAACAGGAAAAAATAATTTAACCGAGGTTCTACTTGCTCCAATATTTCTGTATAACATTCTTTAAATTCTCCCATCATAACGTTTTCAGAAAAAAAAGCACTTAATTCATAACAACTTTCATCATATTCCTGCTTAGAAGCATTATAAGAACAGAAAATTCCATATGCCATAAACAACATAATAACTGCTAATAGTTGCGAAACTATCAGCAGTACATATACACCTTTATACTCTTTAATAGAATTTTTAATATTAATTAAAACAAGCTTCATTATTATACCCACAATAAAATACTTAATAACTTATCTTTGTTGAACTGTATAGCTGTAGGTTTCTGTCAACTCAGTTTCATACTGCGATGGATATCCATCAACATAATGAACATAATTGTAACTTCCTCCATCCGTACCTCTTCTAACTCCTGGGTACAAATTTTGCCCCGGTGTGGTAACAACCTTTTCAACATCCTCTAAATCATATTTACCTTGCGAGAAATTGTATCTTTTCACATATCCATCAAATAATCTTATTCCATTTGTTATATTCACAATTCTAAGTGTAGTATATGTTTGTGTGCCCGTAACAGAATAATGCCCTTCTATTCCTTCATATTGTCCATAATATTCATTGTTTCCAGTAATAACTACTTTCTCACTATGAGAATTAGCAAACACTGCTGTCCCTGCAACCATTGTAAAAAAAATTCCCGCAAAAACTGTTTTAATGATATTAGTCTTTCTCATATACTCTTCCCTTTTTACATTTCATTTTACACTACAAGTGTTATTATAATACAACTTCAACGTAGCCAAGTCAACCTTTTTCGTTATCTTTTATTCTTTTATTCTTCTATATGTTCTCTTCCCTGAGCTATAATCGTGCTTACATGACCATCTGCCAAAGAATAAAATATTAATTTTCCTTCACGTCTGCTTTTTACCAGTCGCATCTGTTTAAGTATTTTAAGCTGGTGTGAAATCGCTGACTGAGTCATGTTAAGGGCTGTAGCAATATCGCACACGCATAATTCCTGCTCATATAACGCCAGTAATATTTTAATTCTTGTAGGATCTCCGAACACCTTGTAAAACTCAGCCAAAGCCTCGATTTCCCAGTCATCCGTAAGCTCTATTCCTGTATTTGTACCCATAATTATACCCCTTTCACTCTAAGCGCTCTGATTGCATTAAGCACTGCAATAACCATTACTCCCACATCTGCAAAAATAGCAAGCCACATATTGGCAATTCCGGCAGCTCCGAGTGCGAGACAAATTCCTTTAACACCCAATGCAAAACATATATTTTGGTACACAATTACCATACATCTTTTGGAAATTCTAATCGCCAGAGAAACCTTACCCGGGTCATCATCCATCAAGACAACATCTGCCGCTTCTATTGCCGCATCGCTTCCCATTGTACCCATTGCAATTCCCACATCCGCTCTGGATAAAACAGGGGCATCATTAATGCCATCTCCAACAAATGCAAGTTTTTCCTTATCTTTTAGCTTGTCAAGAAGTTCTTCCACTGCCGCTACTTTATCATCCGGCAAAAGTTCAGCCTTATAGGAATCAATTCCGATTTCCTGTGCAATTTCTTGGGCAACCTTTCCCGCATCGCCGGTAAGCATAACTGCCTGTATTCCGTTTTTGTGAAGCGACTGTATAGCCTCTTTGGAGGTATTTTTCACCACGTCTGCAATTAAGAAATATCCCTCATATACATCATCCACAGCAATATGCACTGCTGTTTTACCTTCCAAAGCATCTACATAGGAAATATTTTCAAGCTTCATAAGCTTGGTATTACCAATTGCCACCTTATGACCACAAACCTGCGCCACAACGCCATGACCACTAATCTCTTTAACATCACTTACCTGACTCTGGTCCGGAAGCTTGCCATAGGCATTAAGCAAACTCACGCTAATCGGATGAGTAGAATTACACTCTGCAAGGGCCGCAAATTCCAGCAATTCTTCCATTGGTCTTTTATTGCAATTAATGGGATGCCAGTTGTAAGTGTAATGCTTACAAGCTCTATACTGCTCTTGGCTGTATTGA
>CAZNUK010000031.1:0-25641 GCA_964576255.1 uncultured Butyrivibrio sp. | reverse complement strand
GGAAATAAAAATGAACAGAGGGTTAATCGCGCATAATTCCAAAAAAAAACTTATGCAGAATTTATGCATAGCCTATAGAGGAATTCTTAATAAGCATTCTCTTTTTGCAACGGATACGACAGGAAGATTAATTGAGGAAGCTACTAATCTTACTGTAACAAAATATCTTGCCGGTCATTTGGGCGGAGAGCAGCAATTAGGTTCAGAAATAGAATCTAACAGAATTGATATGCTGATTTTTCTTCGTGATCCTTTGTCACCAAGTATGAATGAACCGGATGCTCATAAGCTGTTTAAGCTTTGCGATATTCACAACATTCCGTTTGCAACCAATCTTGCTACAGCTGAAATGCTTATTAAATCCCTTGACAGAGGTGATTTGGAATGGAGAGAAATCTTTAAATAGGGGACATTATGAAGAAACTTTTTATAATTGCCGGACTGTGTATTCTGCTTTTATGTGGATGTAATCAGAATACAACTGTCCTTAAAGAATTCGAAATACAAAATAATTCTGCTATTTCATATATAACAGATAATGATTTAACCAAGGCAGAGGGCTTTGCTTCTGATTTAGCGGTAGTTCCTCTTGATTCGGCTAATTCAGAAAACAGTGAATTGCTGTACAGTGATTCAGCAATTCTGGTGGATGCCACAACAGGAGAGGTTTTATTCCAGAAAAACCCTCACAAAAAGCAATATCCTGCCAGTACAACTAAGGTTCTGACAGCTTTGATTGCAATTAAATACGGAGACATTAACAGCACTACCAAGGTTACCCAGGAAGCTGTTACTTTCTATGAGGATAACGTTGTAGTATGTGACTACAGAGTAGGAGATGAAATTCCTTTTGATATTGCCTTACATGGTTCACTAATGGCATCAGGCAACGACGCAGCAGGAGTTTTAGCCTCTTTTGCTGCGGACAATCTTACAGAATTTGCCGAATTAATGAATGCAGAAGCCAAGGCCATAGGTGCTACCAATTCTCATTTTGTTAATCCACACGGATTATATAATGATGAACATTATTCAACCGCCTATGACTTATATCTTATATACAAAGAAGCAATCAAATATGATTATTTTCTTGAAACCATAGGTACTAAGGCATATTCAAGCACATTTACAAGAACAACAGCATATGGAACATATCAGATTCCTTGCGCATATAATACTTCGGTTCCGTTTTTTGCCGGTCTTGCAGTAGCACCGGCCCATGTAGAAATTATGGGTGGTAAATCCGGATATACTGAGGTTGCCAGAAGAAGTTATGTTCTTCACGCAAGAGCCAACGGACATGATTATATATGTGTCGTTATGAAATCAGACTCATATGAATATATGTGTGCTGACTTAACATATTTGTTATCTTATATACCGGAATAACTTTTTTATAGTTTCCTCTTTAAAAAGCCCGGCAGTTTCAATACTGTCGGGCTTTTTGTATCTTAATCTTCTCCGAACTTTTTGATTCTTCCGAAGATTGTTACCGTATACAAACCACAAATACCTATGATTCCGTATATAATTCTGGTAAACACTGTCATTGTTCCAAACAAAAAAGCAACCAAATCAAATTCAAAAAAACCAATTAAGCCCCAGTTGATTGCTCCTATAATTGTAAAAAACAAACCAAAATAATCAAAAAATTTTGAAATCATAATATCCTCCTTATTTATTTTATATACATAGGATTTTCAGATTTAAATTATTTTATAATGGTATTTTTATGTAATTAATGTTATTATATAGGGTAGTATGTTTTAGGCAGGTGAGATATTTGGCAGGCAAAAAAAATAATGTTTTAAAATTTTCAAAAAAACCCGACGTTAACATTGGATTAATTATTTTTGTTGTTATATTTATATACATTGTTATTTCTGTTTTAATATATGCTTTTTCAAAAAAAACCACGATTTATGAGGTTAATGCAGGTTCATTGACCCAGGATAATGCCTACACTGGCTTCATTATAAGAAATGAACGTCTTATCACTGCCAGTCATTCCGGTAACATTAATTATTTTCTTGGTAACGGAGAACGTGCATCCATTGGAACAGTTGTGTATTCTGTTGATGAAACCGGCAGGGTATATGAGAAAATTAAACAGTCCATAGACAGCGATTTAAGCTCTAAAGAAATTGCTGCAATCAAAGATATGCTTACAGACTTTACGCAAAGCTATGCCACTTCTGAATTTTATAAAGTCTATGATTGCAGAGAGGATATATCTTCTAAAATATACGAATTTCAAAATAATGATATATCCGAACATCTGGATGAATATATAGAAGAAACAGATAGTACCAATTTATTTCACGTTATTGACGCCTCACAAACCGGAATTGTGTCATATTTTATTGATGGATACGAAAATGCTTCTGAAAATATTTTAAGCGAAAGTCTTTTTGATACAAGTTCTTACAGCAGTACTAATTTACAGAATGCAGAACTCATTAATAAAGATGATGTGGCATATAAACTAATTACAGATGATAAATGGTATGTATATATTCCTCTTAATAAGAACGAAGCAGCTGTGTTTGCCGATTCCGCAACTATTAACGTGGAATTTTCAGGAACCGATATTAAATGTGAAGCAGATATTGAACTGATTAATATTGGTGATTCCTCCTATGGCAAAATTACTCTGACCAAATATATGGTTAATTTTATACAGGAACGTTTTGTACAGCTTAAAATTAGTGACAATAATTTTTCCGGTCTAAAAATACCTGTTTCGTCAGTTTTTGAAAAGAGTTTTTACACAATTCCTAAGGAATACCTGACGCCTTCTGGAACTTTTATAAGAAAATATTTTGACGAAAACGGTAGTGTTCAGATGGAGTCCATTACCGCTGATATTTATGAAGAAAATGATATTTATTATTATGTTTCAATGAACGATTTGTCCAGTGGAGATATTTTAATGCTGCCGGATTCTGATAAAACCTATATTGTGGGAACGATGGAGGAGCTTACCGGTGTATACTGCGTTAATAGAGGTTACGCCGTATTCCGTAAAGTTAACATTATCGAACAGAATTCAGAATACTGCATCATCAGTAAGGGGACTAAATATGGTCTGTCCATTTACGATCACATTGTTTTGGACCACACCACAGCCAACGAAAACGAAATAATACACTAGGAGGCAGTAATGCTTAGCAATAATTTAAAAGATGTACAGGAAAAAATACGTTGTGCAGCCCTGAGAGCCGGACGTAAACCTGAGGATATAGAACTTATAGCTGTTAGTAAAACTAAGCCTGTAGAAATGATTACAGAAATATATGACCTTGGCATACGTGAATTTGGAGAAAATAAAGTCCAGGAAATCCTTGCCAAATCACAGGTTCTGCCACAGGACATACACTGGCACATGATTGGACACTTACAACGAAATAAGGTAAAAGCTGTTTTGCCAAAAACAGTTTTAATACATTCAGTAGATTCGTTAAGGCTTGCAAAGGCCATAAGCGATGAAGCCGGCAGACTTAATATAACAGCACAAATTCTTTTGGAAATCAATGTAGCAGGGGAGGATAGCAAATACGGCTTTGCTCCGGATGAAGCTTTGGACAGACTCATTGAAGTCGCTTCTTTGCCAAATATTCTTGTAAAAGGACTGATGACCAGTGCTCCTTATACGGATAATCCGGAAGAAAACAGAGAATATTTTCGCCAATTAAGACAATTATGTGTTGACTTAAAGAGCAAAAACATTGATAATACTAGTATGGATTTTTTGTCAATGGGTATGACAGGTGACTACGAGGTTGCAATAGAAGAGGGTGCCACTCATATAAGAGTTGGAACAGCAATTTTCGGAGAAAGAAATTACTCAATTTAAATAAAGGAGAAAAATAATGGGTTTTTTAGACAAAGTTCTTGATAAAATGAATTTCGGAGATAATGACGACGACGAACAGATTTATGATGATTACGGCTCCATTGATGATGACGATGACGATGAAGTACCTTCCACCAGAGTTAAGAAGAAAAAGGAAGATATTTATAAAGAGACCGAATCTGAAGAAACACGTAAGGAGACAAGCAGACAGCCGGCTTCCAGACCTGCTAAGCCTGTTAAACAGCGTGCAACTTCGCCAAAACCAGTATCAAATAATTCGAAGGTAGTAAGAATGGGACATTTATCATCTTTAGAAGTATGTGTAATCAAACCAACTAATGTAGAGGACGGAAGAGAAATTGCCAACACACTGTTAGGTGGCAAAGCAGTTGTTCTTAATCTTGAGGGCATTGATGTAGAATTAGCCCAGAGAATTATCGACTTTACATCCGGTGCCTGCTTTGCAATTAACGGAAATCTGCAGAAGGTTTCTAATTATATATTTATCATTACACCTGAATCTGTTGATATATCAGGAGATTTCCAGGGCTACATATCCAACGATGGTTCTTTTGCCCAGGATTTAAGATTTTAATGAAAGATGAAGAACGTTTAATTTGTAACCGGATATTGGATATGGCTGAAAGCTGTTATTATCGCAATATTCCGGTTACAACTGATTTTATGGATTTGTACAGCCAGTCCCTGTTTCAAAATATGCTTAAAGATTTACCTCCTGTTAAATGGAGAAGCTATGGCGGTTATGAACTGGCAGAACGAAAGCTTATTATGTTTTACCCTGAATATCTTAAGGATTTTGATGCAAAAGAATTTTATTCAGTAATTAAAATCAGTCCTTTGGATAATAGATTTTCAGAAGAGCTTAATCATAGGGATTTTCTTGGTTCTATTATGGGACTTGGAATTAATCGTAGCAAAATTGGCGACATTATAATTATGGATAAGGAAGCGGTTGTATTTTGTACCACCTCCATCTCAGAATACATAATTAATAATCTGACCTCAATTAGACATACTTTTGTAAAATGTGAAAAAATTAATGAAGTATGTCCGGATTTCGGACCAAAATATAATGAAATCAGAGGCAGTATAGCCTCCTTGCGCTTAGATAGCGTTATTTCCCTTGGATTCAACCAATCCCGCAGTCATCTTATAAGTTATATAGAAGAGGGCAAAATATTCGTAAATGGGCGAATTATTACGTCTAACGCATATTCCATTAAGGAAGGGGACATTATTTCAGTGAGGGGATTAGGTAAAATCAGATTTATTTCTGTTTTATCCACTACCAAAAAGGGCAGAATAATGGTTTTGGTACATAAATATATATAATATTGGAGTTTTTATGAAAAAAAAGAGAATTTTAACATATTTGTTGTCATTTTTAGTGTTTGCAATTCTAATAGCGGCAGACCAGATTACAAAAGTCCTGGCAGTAAAGCATTTAAAAGGTCAGCCACCAATTGACATAATTAAAGATGTTTTACAGCTTACTTATGTGCAGAACACAGGTGCTGCCTGGGGTATGATGTCAGGCTGGCAGACCTTTTTTATCATTCTTACAGGTTTAATGTTTGTTGCGATTGTTTTTGTATATATTATCACTCCAATGCGCAAAAAATATAATGCAATGAGAGCAATCCTTGTAGTACTTGGTGCCGGTGCTATCGGTAATTTGATTGACAGAATAATGAATGGTTATGTGCACGATTTTATTTATTTTAAAATCATTGATTTTCCTGTATTTAATGTTGCAGACATCTGCGTAACACTTTCAATGTTTATTATGATTTTCCTTGTGATTTTTAAATATAAGGACGCAGATTTTGACTATATCAAAGATTTTTTCAAAAAAAACAAGACCAAAGAGAGCACTGATAATGACAAATAATGAGTTTGAAGACATTATTGAACTTAATATTGAAGAGCAAGGTGTTGGAGAGCGTATCGATAAATATTTATCCGATATGCTTTCTTCTTATTCCCGTTCAAGAATACAGAAATTAATTTCCGATGGTCTGGTATTGGTTAACAATAAAAATATTAAGTCAAATTACAGATTGAATAATGGCGATTTTCTTAAAATTAGTATACCTTTTCCCGAGGAATATGAAATTCTACCGGAAAACATTCCTTTAGATATAGTTTATGAGGACGAAGATGTTATCTTAATTAATAAACCAAAAGGAATGGTTGTCCATCCCGCAGCAGGGCATTATGAAGGCACACTGGTTAATGCTTTAATGTATCATTGCAAGGATAATTTGTCAGGTATTAATGGTGTCTTAAGACCAGGTATTGTTCATAGAATTGATATGGATACCACAGGAATAATTATTGCCTGTAAGAATGACAATGCTCATATTTCTCTTAGCGAACAATTAAAGGAACACAGTATAACAAGATATTATTACGCCATCTGTCATAATTCTTTTTCTGAAAACAGTGGAACAGTGGACGCGCCAATAGGAAGACATCCAATCGACCGAAAAAAGATGGCAATAAATCACAAAAACGGCAAAGAAGCCATAACCCACTATGAGGTTTTGCATAATTTCGGCAAATTTGCCTATATAAAATGTCGTCTGGAAACGGGAAGAACTCATCAAATCAGAGTTCATATGGCTGGTATAGGACATCCTTTGCTGGGTGATAATGTATATTGTAGCGCCAAAACTCCTTTTAAACTTCAAGGTCAGACCTTACACGCAGGAGTTTTAGGTTTTGTACATCCAAAAACCGGAGAATATATGGAGTTTGAGGCTCCACTACCGGAATATTTTGAAAAATTATTAAAAAAATTATAAAAAACGATATGAATTTCAACAAAAAAACTTTATAATAGTAATATAAAATGTAATGGTAAACAGTGATTGGAGGCGGTTATAATGAACAAACATTTTGTAATTACAATAGGAAGAGAATTTGGAAGCGGTGGAAGACAAATTGGTATGGCTTTGGCCGAGAAATTAGGCGTTAAATGCTATGATAAAGAACTTTTGGCAATTGCAGCCAAGGAAAGTGGACTTTCTGAGGAGATTTTAAATAGCCTTGACGAGCGTCCAACCAATAGCTTTTTATATTCATTGGTAATGGACACTTATTCACTTGGCTATTCCACATCTTCATATATTGATATGCCGCTTAATCAGAAGGCTTTTATGGCACAATATGACACCATTAAGAATCTTGCAGAAGAGGAGTCCTGCATTATTGTAGGAAGATGTGCTGACTATGCTCTTAAAGACAGAGACGATTGTTTTTCAGTGTTTATTAAGGCTTCAATGGAAGAGAAGGTGAAGAGAATTTCTCGCATCTACAACCTTAATGAAGACAAGGCTAAGGACATGATTGTTAAAACCAATAAAAAACGTTCCAGCTATTATAATTTCTACGCTAACAGAAAATGGGGAGACTCAAGAACCTATGATTTGTGCGTAGACAGCGGTGTGCTTGGAATTGAAGGAACTGTTGAATTATTAGCATCATACCTTGACATCAGACTTAATAATAATGACAAAAAAGGAATCTAGTAATGATTTATACTTCTAAACGAAGAAAATTTAAAGATTTTGTTAAGACCAGGAATTGGAGTTATTATTTAATTTTTCTGGTCTTATTCGCGACCATAATTGCTTGTGTATTTATTGGAATCAGCAAATCTGACAAAAAGCCTTCCACCGAACCTGCCACAGAAACAACAGTAGCTGATAATACTGAAAGTAATGTGATTGCTGACACCACTGAGAAAGGCAAATATCAGATTGGGATTAATATTGCCAATTATCAGATTAGTATTTATGAATGGGATGATAATAAAAACGAATTCAAAACCAATGCAATAAAATATATGCCGGCAGCTATCAACATTAAACTAACCGAAGGAACTTATTCCTTTGGCAAAGACGACTTGGAGAAATCCAACTGGTTCACAACAAGTTCCGGAGAAATATATCGCTATTACACCGCTTTTTCCGATGAAATAATATTTCACACCTCCAGATATAAGGAGCATAACAACAAAAACTCTCTTGACGTAATAAGCTACAATAACATTGGAAAGTCTATGAACGCACCGGGAATAACGCTTTTATGCTCCGATGCCAAATGGATATATGAAAATTGTTCTTATTCCTCAGAGGTCTATGTCTATAACGACCCTGATGAAGCAATTAACGAAAATATTACACCGATTATCCCTATTCCTGACGGACTAACCTGGGACCCAACAGATATTTCATCAGGCTCCACCTTCTGTCAGAACAAGGTTGGATCCATAAAATGTATATATGATTCTGTTAATATTAATCATAATGGTAATGTAGATTTTGTAAAAACCTTTGTTAAAGCTTATGATGAATATGGCAATGATATCAGCTCATATGTATTTACAAATTTAACCGGCACTTTTGACACAGTTGAAAGCCTTGAAATGACCTTCTATGTAGCAGATATATATGGAAATGTGATTTCTGACAGTATTATTGTTAATGTTGTTCCAACAGAAGATGAGTCTGAGTCCGATACAGAATCTGAAAATGAGACAGAAGATAAGTCAGCCTCTGAGACGGAAACTACCAAATCATCAGAGGAATTTACAGTGGCTCCAACAGAAGAAAATACCACTGCAGCAAATGCAGAAATACCAACAGAAGTTGTTACAGAACCAACTACGGAGCCTTCCACAGAAGCACCAACAGAAGCAACTACCGAGGATATAACTGAGCCAACTATGGAAGCTGAAACGGATGAAGCAACCGAAACAACGAGTATAGATTCCACTGAAGATTCTATCAGCTAGAATAATATTATAAGGGCGTGCTGATATTGCATTTGTAAACTTTGTAGTTTTTCTTATGCGGACAGATTTCACAAAATGTTAAGGTGCATACAAACTGTTTGAACGAAGTGAGTTTTTGTATGCACCTTATAATATCAAATTTGTGAAGCCGTCTGCTTAGAAAAACACAAAGGATACAACAGCAATATTAGCGCGCCCTTATTTGTTTTATTTTTCTCTCAATTTAACAATATTTCTGGCTCTATATTTCTGGTTGGCATCAATGGCAGCATAATGTTTCTTAGTGGTATTAACATCGCTATGACCAAGAACATCTGCAACCAGGTAAATATCACCTGTTTCCTGGTAAAGATTGGTACCATATGTACTTCGCATCTTATGAGGCGTAATTTTCTTCATAGGAGTAACAATGGAGGAGTATTTTTTAACCATAATTTCCACCATTCTTACGGTTATTCGACTATTTCTATTGGATAAAAACAAAGCATTTTCATGTCCCGGTGCCGGTGTTTTTGCCTTTCTTTCAATTAAATAGTTGTTAAAAGCCTCTGCAACTTCATCACCAAAGTACACATAAGACTCATAACCACCTTTTCTCACAACTTTGATACGGCATTTATTAAAATCAATGTCATTAATATCAAGTCCAACGCATTCTGAAATTCGAATACCTGTTCCAAGTAGAAGAGTAAGAATAGCCAAATCCCTTGTCTTAAGCTGATCGTGACGCTCAAGCTGTTTTTTGGTAAGTCCTTTTCCCGATTCAATTGTATCCAAAAGATCAACAACCTCCTCAGGATCAAGCCTTACAATGGCTTTGTCATGTAATTTTGGCATATTTACCTGCAAAACAGGATTTTCATTAATTACTTTATTCTTATGAAAATAACTATACATGGAACGAAGGGCTGACAGCTTACGCTTAATGGCTCGTTCATTATTAGTGTAGGTCTTACCGTCTTTTTCATATAATTTGATGTAGTCAAGATATTCTTCGATATCAAATGACTGAATCCTTGTTAAAATACTTACAGGAAATTCATGAATATCCGTATCCTTACAGAATGAATTATTATCGTGAATAAATTCAAAAAAAGTCTTTAAATCAATTGCATATGCAATCAAAGTTCTTGGTGCATTTTTGTATTCAATTCCTCGAAAATATTCCCTAAGAAATCCCGGTAATTCCTTCTGGAGTTCTCGTAATTTGATTACAGCCTGTTGTTTGGCTTGTTCGTGATAAGTTAATTCTGGCATAAAAACCTCCTAAATATGGTGTAAATTGTAGTCCTAAAAGAGTAGCTGTATAGCAGATTATTTCGCTATGCATAATTTCGCTAAATCTACGTTTAACGAAATATCAATTAGATTAATTACAAAATAGCACTCCCTAAACTCATTGTCAAGCCTATATTTCAATTTTTCGCGTTAAAGTTACAGTTTTACCCATTTTTACGTTAATCGCCTAAATAAGCCAAATTCGCAATATATACGCAATTAATAAAATACCGTGACCCTATTTTGCTAAAGATTTTAAAAATTTCTCCAGCCCGCTGTTTAAATTTTTAAAACTTCTTAACGCAAAATTATTTTATTTAATTGCTTAAGCAATTACTATATTTAATACATAATAAATTTCCTTGTTAATCATTTCAATGTAGCGCTGCGCAAAATAATAAATCGGTTGTCGCTTTAAAGCTCCTACGAGATTCAGGTTTTCTTTTTATTTACCCGGCTACTCGATAACCGCTTTAAACCATAAGACACAACCGATTTATTACAATCCAACGTTACGTAACTGGCTTTATTTAATTGTTATTCAGTTAACAACCACGAATTTAATTTGTGCATCCGAAAAGTTAATTCCGCGGGTTAACGATTAGGCGTCCTGCCTAATCTGTTTTATCTTTTTTGTTACAAATGGCTTAGTTAGTCGGTTGACAACTCGGCTCAGCCTCGTTCATGGGCTCCATAGTCGCACCATGTTATAACTCCCATGGCAATTTATAATCATCATCCATTTGCATAAATCCATCTTCATCAACTGATTCCTGATTGTAATTATTAGAAATTTCACAATGCATTAATATTTCAATATCCTTTACCAGCTGATTCAGATATTCCGCATTGTACTGATATTCCACAACATCATTGTTCATGGCTTCAATTACTTGCTTCCGGGTCCTATAGTTCATCCTGGCTAAATAGCTGTCAACATTGTTAGAGCCTAGAAGCCGGAGTTCCTGAATCATATCGAGCATTAACCCGGTGGATAGAGACAACTCTTTATCACCAGCTGTATTATCGTGCTTTACTACACCAAAATCTATGCTACTAAATTTATCTTTGAGTTTAACACATGTTTCCACTCTGGTAAGTGGATAATCTAATCCAGATTCTACAGTTTTGTTGTATATCTTTACAAATCCATTTTGACCTCTAGCACCATAATATCTTGTACCCTTGTACAATCCTAGCTCTTTCCTAGTTTTTAGAACTACTATATCATCAATTCTACATGGCACGTCTATCGCATAGTCTACCTGCATTACATAGCCACCTACATTGTATGCGTCTACTACTTCCATTACTGCCTTAAATAGCTCTTTATCACTATGCTTATTTGGATTCACTTCCAAGCTGACACAAGCTAATGCACAATAATCTTTACTTGTTCCCTTGCTTCCATCTGGTTCTTTCAGTCTATATTGACCTATCCTTACATAGATATAATCAAAATGGATATGATGCAGCCAATAATTCCACTTAGCACATGGAGTACAATCAAGCTTTTCCCAATATGCCGAATCCGATATAACACCTTTTTCTTTAATCTCTCTAAAACTCTCAAGAATATTCTCGATAGAACTTCTACAATCATAAAACACCTTTACCATATCCACAGAATGAATAAAACCATTTTTATCGATATAACTTTTATAGTAATTAATCATAATTTTATACCCCCTTTTTTAAATTGTAAATTTACAATCAAATCCGCCTATTAGATTAGGGCGGATTTGACACCTTAAAATTAACTAAAATTTTAGGCTTGACTGTGAGCCTCCTGTAACCACAGTTCCGAAGACTCTGCCAAGGCTAGCGCCGGAGCTGGCACGCTATAGCGTGTGCCAGCTTCTCCCGGCTTGCCTTCGTGGCAAGAGCCTACTGTGGTTACCTCTCACAGTAAAGCCATAAAATTTTAAACATACACTAATAAACCTCAATCTAACGATTGAAGCTCATATTCCACCTCTTCAAGAGGTGGCGCAACAAATGAATCGAAATGTTTCGACCATTTTGGTATATAAGTTAGAGTTCTGGTCCCCATCCAAAAGAGCCAAAAAGGCTCAAACTCCATACCTTCCGATAAAGTACTGGCATTATCATTAATACTCTCTTTGATAGTGATATACTTTCGTATTTTCTTACCATAGGTAAATACCCTTGCCACATTTTTAATCAGATACATAGAATCCGTTAAATCACGAAGCTTCTTATCTATATCAAACGTCTGGGAGAATAAGTAACATTTTACATGTCTATGACGTTGTAACTTAAAGAAATCGCGCACATATGTCTTAAAGTTCTTAAAATCTCGATTATCCCATATCATGCCGACTTCATCCACAAGTAATAAAATCTTAGGCTTATGAGGGAACAACCAGTTCCAAAACCTCTTCCAGAGCTTAACAAGCCCCTTGTAATCATCCAAATCAAATGACTTAAAGTTAAAGTCCACTAATTCCACTTTTCCAATATCTTCCGGCTTGATAAAATATGTACCCGGGATAAACTCTGTAGAATAGACAGTCCAACCTAACTTGATATGCTGCAATGCTAATTTGGTTAATAAGGTACTCTTTCCAGCGCCTTTCTTGCCAAAAATCATTATTAACTTATAAGGATTAACATACTTCTGGGTAAGCAGCGTAAAAACCGCTAATACAAATAATATGAACATCATAATTTTCAATACAGCCATACCAATTACCTCTCTTTTTTCTTAAGTTTAGCTAAACAAGCATCCCTACCAGCGTTTTTCTTTCCAAAACGAATAAACCAATATAACACTTTCATATCAATCACCTAATTCCACGTATCTATTTGATAATAAAATCAATTAATAAACCAATACATAACCCTAAGAAAAAAAACATATTAAATAACTCATCCATACTAATACCTCACTTTTGCCATGTGCGTAATAATACCAATAATTCCGGTTGCTACTATACATGTAAAACAGAATATACCAATCGCACTTTCAGTAGTGCAGCCAAGGAACCCGGAGAGCATAGAACCGAAGCTAACCAAAACAACATTCGCTTGCGGTTCATAAATAATATCCGCATTCTTAGAAAAATACACTATGCTATTATAATCAGTATTTAATATATCTACAGTACTACGCAAAATAAATAAAGATGACGGAGTAACAGTTAAATTCAAAGTAGTGACAATCTCCGGTTCACTCCATCCACTAGAATCCTTATAAAAATACTTAGACACATAAGTCCCAGAAGGCAAAGTAAAATTAATAACTTGACCTCCAGAACCATTATAAACTTTTCCACTACTATCATAATTTCTCGCAGTAACAACCGCATCATCAGGTAACAAATAAAGCCATATAATACGACCTGAACCGCTAGTTGAATCATTACCTGTATTAATCAATATATAATTTTTACCATACACTTCCGAAGGAAGAAAAGGAACAACTTGACCATCTGGCGTAGATTCAACACCCAAATTAGAATCTACCGTTTCCGTTGTTGCTTCCTCATCCGCGAACACAGACACCACTGAACACAGCAACATCATGGCTGCGCTTAACACACATATAATAATTTTCTTTAATTTATTCTTAAATTTTTTCATAATTAATCACCTCAATAGTTATACCCTACGGCAACGCGCGTACGCATAGCCATAGGGTTAAAAACCACTCTCCGACTAGTGCTTAGATAAAAGTCTGCCGAAGATACCGATTGCACCACCTACAAGAAGGAATCCGGTAGTTACTAACAAGTATGGAGTTTCCATAATAGTGTTTCCAACTGTCTGAACCTGACCAAAAATCCATGTTGCAATCTCTGACATTTTTCCAAGAAAATCTGTCATAGCACTTCCTGCTACATCCTCCGCTAATATCATTGGATTCATAGCTTACCCCTTTCCGCCTTATCCGGCTGATTTTATATTTCTAATTCGCTTAAAAATATAAACGAATAAAGAAACTATAGTAATTGCAAATGATAATATTAAAAGCCAATTTGACTGAATAACCGCCCAGGCGCGACTTATCAAATCGAAGATAAAGTCACTGATCTGGGTCATATAACCGAAGAATTCATCACCTGACATTAACTTCACCTCTCCTTAGGCTTGAATAACTTATATAGGAACTGAAAAAAGCATATAAACATAAATAATGCGAATACGCTGGATACTACAATAATAGCTGGTAGAACTGTTGTTATAAGTTCATCAGTCCATACAATAGTGTAATTAATTCCTAAAAAATCCAATATAATCTGTAACATCAGTTACCACCACCCTTCCTTGTCATCAATATCACTCCGATAATACAGAGTGCTGCGAATATTCCGGTTAACATTACCTCTGAATAAGTCATACTTAATCTCCTTCTCCACCTTTAAACACAAAACCTATAATAGTAACAACTACAATTACTCCAAGCAACACAGACAAGATAGTTACACCTGGAACTACTTCCAGACTGTCGAGAGTGTCAATACTTTTACCCCATAACGAGGTAACATATTCAATAGCTTTTTCCATCAAACCACTCTCCTAACTTCTAGCCATATATACGATGTAAAGACCAAATAACGCTATAATAAACGGAGCAATAAACGAAGGAACCAGACCAGAAGCAATATCAATAATGGATATAACCATCAAAATACACATGCTTAAAATAATCCAAAAGAATTTACTCATCAGCCTAATCCTCCTCTTCTAACTACTACACCAGCAACCGACAGAGAAGCGCCAAGAAGAATAATCTTTTGCATTGCACCTGAAGCATCATACAGCCCGACAACCCCGGCATTTACAAAATTTACACCATCCGTAACTTCATTAGTCAGCTCAAAGGAGCTAAGAAGTAATCCGCCAGTACCGATAGACGATATAGCATTAGCAATGAAGCTTCCACCATCTACAAAAAACTTATCCGCGTTATCTTCATCCAACACATCATCCAAAAAGTCCGAAAAAATATCGTCGTCAACAACTTCATCAGCCAACTCACCAAATTCATCTACAACCAAGCCCACAGAGAGCTCATCAATAGAGTTATCAACTTTTTCCAACATTGATAAAATATCGTCATCTAACGTTACAAGAAAATCTTGCGTTATATCAGTAGTCGAGCTGGATGAAGAGCCACTTCCTGTATTAAGAGCTAGAATATTATTATTAATCTCATCTAAAATCGCATTACTGGTATTGGTTAAATCATTACCCGCAGAACCGATAGAGGTTAACTTAGCAAGCTGTTTAGAATAATCCGGCAAATCCTGCATAATTCCTTTGATATCATAAAGATACGTATTAGTATTAGTGATATTGTCAAAGACTGATTTTAAGTTATTATGCAAAGTCAACGTTAATTCATCAATCTCATCATTCAACACAGTTTTAATATTAATTTCCTCATAAAAAATTTGTTGAATCAATGAAAAAATAGTTTGACCATTAAAATTATAATATTCATCATTAGGTCCTAAAAATCCATCAATATTTAATTCATCAGAAGATAATAAATTTAATAAAATCCATTCAGACCAAGTTGCACCGCTTCCCGCAGTAGAACCATTTTGATAAGAACCAGTACCAACAAAACTACCGCCAACCCATTCAATATCCAATAAATCAGATACAACATCATTAATATTTCCATATTCTGGAGTAAGCAAAGGCTCTTCTACATAATTACCATCATTACTATATACAAGAGTATAGCAAGAACTACCCCCAGGAGAATCATAGAAATAACTATAGTCCATAGTATAACTATCACCATACATAGTAGATACAGAATTATCTACGCTCCAAGCAGTTCCAAGCTCCGAAGTGTAAACATGTTTATTACACACACCATTAAAAGTAAGCAAGGCAGAAGTAGATGAACTAGGATTAGATACACTTAACAAAGGCTCGGAACTGTCCACAAAAACATATCCTATGCCTTCTGTATAGAATAAATATTGATAATCAAAGTAATAATCAGGAGTGTATATATCACTATCAGCAGAAAATTCAAAGAAGCCTTTAATCTCATAAGTAGAATAAACACACAATAAGTCACTTAACTCATCAACTTCTCCATTTTCATCCACGATAGATTCTATAAACCATGTGCTAGAAGTAGTACCCTTGACAGTCCAAGTCTTAGCAGAATAATAACTATCAGTTACAGTATTAAAATATTCGACAGTTACTACAGTTTTAATAGAATTAAAATCAGGGTCAAAATAAAACTTCTCTCCATCATAAGATTTTAAATGGCTATTATCATTACTCTGAATAAAATAATAGAAAATCTTTTTCTCCGGAGAATACCAAATCACTAACGGCAAACCATCTTCATTCCCATGCAACGCAGATACAACAGAACCATCAGCATGCTCTACATAAACGTTAGTACTATCATACCAACTTTTAATTCCTAAATCATAAACCGGTAAGCTCTCAACCTCCGCAGCATATACTGGACGAGCTGTCATATTAATAATCATCACTACCACTACCAACAGAGATACTACACAATATGCAATTTTCATTAATTTACTTTTACACATACAACAAAACCTCCGTTGATTTTCCTTCTGGCATATGAGATAATAACCAAAAGGAGGTATAAAAAAATGTTGAACCAATGGACAATAGAAAGAATTAATACAATAAAAAATACCAATATAATTATAGTTATAATACTTGCAATAATCGCAATTGAACTAGGTTACATAATCTACAAGAAATACATCAAAAAATAATTTCTATACATCCACTCCTACAAACAAGAGTGGATGTATTTAATTTTAAAGCTCCCTAATTTTACGTTCATACACTTCTGATGCAATAGTTTTTAAACTTCCAAGGACTTCCAAATCTAAAGAGCCGCACTGCCATTCACAATATAACCACTCAATAACGCAATTTAAATGATGCAATTTATCATCATCGTTATACTCCAAACGATTATCTAGAATCCTTATAATCTTCTCTTTGTAAACTTCAATAATATCTTTATTCATCATCATCAATCCTTTCTGTAGGCACATTATATGGCAATGTACATTCACCGCCTTCATCAGCTTCCTGGCTACATCCATAAAATGGCAAGTACCACGGACAACTTTCACAACCAGCAGTTGGATGATATGGATTACATTTCTCGTTTATCATCATATTTTCCTCCGTGTTTCTTATGCTGCTTCTCCGCCGGAATATATACGTGCTTATGCTCCACACGTACAAAGTTATTACCCTTACCCATTCTAAACAACATAACCATATTGATAAGTTGCAATATTATCAAGATAATCCAAAATATCATGCTTCATCCTCCAACGTGTTTTTTATCATTTGCCTTATCATATCATTAAGACCATTTCTCTCACCTTCTGCGATACACTTAACAACTTGCGATTTTACAAATAATTCTTGAGCAATATCATCATAAGACATACCACCTTCATGATAAAGCAAAACCATATTATCCAACGATTCATCTAACGACTGAAAATCAACTACACTACCCATTAGAATACACCGCCTAATTTATCAACACCGGAATCTTTACCCTGTTTACCTTTTACGGAATCCTTTCCAGCTGTTACAAATGGCACAATATCCAATAATTCAAATGACGCATAAAAATTGCCTTCGTCTACGCGACCTGACTCCTTATCTACAAAAGGCTTCAAGGTAGCATTAAGAAGAGCTTCCACCTCATCACCTTTCTTTAAGTCAAACTTCATATCACTGTCTTTAGGAAGCTTAACTTTAATAATCTTATCTTCCTCGGTAAGAAATACATACACCTTGCTAGTACCTTGTACGCGCTTACCATCCTTTGCAACAAAATCATACGAGTTCTCCTCATATCTTCTAAATTCTAAATTAGCTCTTGTTTTCATTCTTTAATCTCCAATCTTAATTTATTTATACCGGGAGCAGTTAAACCACTCCCGCAGGTTATTCCGTCCAAAGAATAAACAAGCACAAAATAAAAATACCTCTACTTTCCAATCTAATTGATTGAAAAAGTAAAGGTATTAATAATTCTTGGTTGCTTGCCCTATACTCCTCTTTCGTTAAACATC
The DNA here is from genome assembly GCA_964576255.1 of uncultured Butyrivibrio sp. Classification (GTDB taxonomy): domain Bacteria; phylum Bacillota; class Clostridia; order Lachnospirales; family Lachnospiraceae; genus Eshraghiella. Next base: position 7,601 of record CAZNUK010000031.1, on the reverse strand, counting down.
CGTTTAGCAAAATGTTGTTCCGTCTGCGCCGTCGGGCAGATAGAGGGGAGATTTTAAATCTGCCCTAACAACAAGTCGCTAAACACTGTTACGTTTAACGAAATATCTGTCTAGCAATTAAGACTTTGGCCCTCCAGCCACTCTCGAAAACCTCAAAATACGCCAACGTGCCTATTTACGCACAACCTGACCTTTGTACAGTTTTTTCTGCAATAAATTAACTGCAAAGGTCTTTCTAATGCTTTGAATATTTTTAAGTTCAGATTCAGTTATTATTGATGCACAGATTGCTTTGGAGCCGTCACGTCCACAACGACCTGCACGATGCAAATAATCGACAGGTTTTTCTGGCAAACCAATATTAATTATCGTATTTACGTTTTTAAAATCCAATCCACGTGCCGCAATATCTGAGCAAATCAAAAAATCAATTTTAGAGTTCTTAAACCCATCAATTATCTGTCTACGTTGATTTTTATCGCAATTTCCGTGAATAAATGATGCATTATAATTATGATATGCAAGCTTTTGAGCAATTTCGTCCGTATCATACTTAGAATTGGCAAAAATCATGCAATGCTTGGCATTAATAGCCTTAATAACCTTTCTGGCCATTTCAATACGTTCTCTACGCTCCACAACGAAAAATATATGTTCGATATTGGTAGGAATTGTTATCTTGTCATTTGTTAAAACATTCACAAATTCACCATTGGACAACTCTTTGGCAAATTCTCTGGTTGAATCATTAATTGAAGCTGAAAAAAGCATAACCTGTATATCCCTCATACAGCATTTTCTAAGAGCTAACACGTCTTCGATATTATCCTTGGTAAGAATCTTGTCCGCTTCATCCACAATAAAAGTCTTAACATTATGCACAGAAATCTTCTTATCCTTAATAAGTTCATGAATTCTCTGATATGTTCCTACTACAATGTTAGGTTTGCTCTTAAGTGTCTCCAACTGTCGCTGTTTATTAACTCCGCCAAAAAGCGCTGCTGCAGTAACCGGAATACCTGATTGATTAGAAATCAAATTAATCTGACTACAAATCTGAATGCATAATTCCTTAGAAGGTGCAATTATTACAGCATATAAAGTCTTATTATCTATATTATTCATAATTGTTGGTAATAAAAAAGCAAATGTCTTACCTGTTCCAGTACCTGAACAGCCAATGATATTCTTACCTTCCAATGCCGGATCCAATGTCCGCTTCTGAATATCAGTCAAATCCTTGATTCCGGATTTGGCAAGTCCATTAATAATTCTTCTATCTAAACGTTCCATTTATGTAAATCCCTTTCAAATTATGTTGAATTTAATCCAAAAATATTATACACTAAAAAAATAAAAAATCATATAATTAACAAGGATATTTTTATGGAATTACAAAGATTATACAGCTATGCCCGAAAGGCAATTGACGATTACAATTTAATTGAAGATGGTGATAAAATCGCAATCGGAATCTCAGGTGGTAAGGATAGTACTACTCTCCTATATGCACTTGCGGGTCTCAGACGATTCTACCCTAAAAAATTCGATATAATTGCCCTTACAGTTAACTTAAGCTCAGGAAATATGGATTTCACACCAATTGTGGAGCTATGTAAGGAGTTAGATGTGTATTACGAAGTAATAGACACCGAAATCTATGATGTTATCTTCAATATACGTAAAGAAGAAAATCCATGCTCATTATGTGCCAAAATGCGAAAAGGCGCATTAAATTCTCGTGCCAAAGAGCTTGGCTGTAACAAAATAGCCTATGCACACCACAGAGATGATATGATAGAAACCTTGTTTATGTCACTTATATATGAAGGACGGCTTCATACCTTCTCGCCTATGTCCTATCTCGAAAGAATGGATTTAACACTTATAAGACCTCTTATGTATATTCCTGAATGTGATATAAAAGGGTTTCAGAACAAGTATAATGTTCCTGTAGTTAAAAACACCTGTCCGGCGGATGGCTATACCAAAAGAGAATATACCAAAAATCTCATTGAAAGACTTCAGGAAGAAAATCCAGGTCTTAAGGAACGTGCCTTCACAGCTATTCTTGGAGCTAATTTCCCCGGATGGCCGGAGAAAAACACTTCTCATAGAAACTCTCGAAAAAAACAGTAACCATTAAATACATTACGCCTGCGACAAATAGGTTGTCATCACAAAAGTGACTCGTCGCAGGCGTATCTGTTAAATCAACACAAGCGTACTTGTGAAAATTCCATTACTTATTCGGAACAGCATAATATGTAATAACCAAATTCTGACCCGCATAAATATTATCTGAAGTCATATTATTAACAGCCTTAATCTCATCCATATACTCATATACTGAATCATAATGTTCTGTATCCATATGTTCGCTGGCAACCTCCCAAAGAGTGTCACCTTCTTCAACTGTAATATTAGTAAAATACTTATTCTCAGCAGAACCTGCGATGCATTTCTCTGTGTTAGTCAAAATGCAACCAATTCCAAACACTGCAAAAACCACTGCAAACAAAATACCCAAAGCAGTCATCTTAATTGTCTTATTAGCTCCAAAAATCTTCTCCATAATAATTATCCTCCAATCCAATTCCTAAAACTATATGTAAATTCTTACGGCATGCCGCCACGGTCCGCCGCTTACTGTAAACAGTATATACAAACTTAAGTACCATAAAACGGACTGAACGTTCATTTATTCATAAAACATTTGTTCGATAGTTAAATATTACCATTAGAACATCTGTTTGTCAATATATAAATCGAACATTTTTTCGGAACTTTTGTTTGCATTTTAATTTCCCTTGTGTTACACTATTTGTAGTGAATTTGAATTTTCGGAGGTAATATATATGAATAACGGAAGAATAACTCCTAAGCAGCAAGAGATTCTTGATTTTATGAAGTCTCGTATTTTAGCTAAGGGATATCCACCTTCAGTACGTGAGATTTGTGAAGCGGTTAATCTTAAGTCCACTTCCAGCGTACACGCTCATCTTGAGACTCTTGAGAAGAATGGTTTTATTCGTCGTGACCCTGCTAAGCCTAGAGCTATTGAGATTATGGATTCAGCGTTTAATCAGACTATGAAGGATTCTTTTATTAAGGAAGCTTCTGAAGCTGAATATTCAAGAGAATTAGTTAACATTCCTATGGTAGGCACTGTTGCTGCCGGTGAACCACTTCTTGCAGTGGAGAATGTAACGGACTACTTCCCTGTTCCTGTTGATATGCTTCCTAATGCTGAGACCTTTATGTTAAGAGTTAAGGGTGACAGTATGATTAATATGGGAATATATGAAGGCGATCAGTTAATTGTTGAACGTAAGAATACCGCTTCTAATGGCGAAGTTATTGTTGCCCTTGTGGACGATTCCGCCACTGTTAAGCGTTTTTATAAGGAGAACGGCCACTATCGTCTCCAGCCTGAGAACGATGACATGGACCCCATTATTGTTGACCATTGTGAGATAATTGGCAAGGTTATCGGACTTATCAGAATGAATATAATCTAGGTAACATAAATTGAAGAGGCTGTGACTAATAAAAGTCACAGCCTCTTCTAATTTCTTCATATCCTTACTCATATTCATAAATAATGTTCTTCATTTATCTGTTAATTACATTTTGTTTCAATTCCTCCAATAACTGTCCCATGGTCTTTCTAAGCACCGGATGATATGCATAAGGTGCAATTTCACACATAGGCTCCAGTACAAAAGTACGATTTGGCATATCAATATGAGGAATAATAAGCTTTTCATTATGTATTATCTCTTCATCATAGAGAAGAATATCTATATCAAGGGTTCTTGGACCCCAATGAACATCTCTTACCCTTCCAGCTTCTTCTTCTAATCTGTTAACAACTGCCAATAATTCAATTGGATTAAGTCTTGTATCAATACAAATTACCCCATTGAGAAAATCATCCTGCTCCACGTCACCATATGGTTTGGTAGTAATTAAAGAAGATATTTTATTAACTCTTATACCAGAATAATTCTTGAGTTTTTCAAGAGCTTCATTAATAAATGCCTTTGAATCCCCTATATTAGAGCCAATTCCAAGATAAGCTCTGTGCCAGTTTCTGCTTATGGACACTGCAATAGTCTCAAAAGGAAGCATAACAGGAGCTTCTGGCTTGTCAATTCTAAGATTTACACCCTTAATTAATGGACTGTAATCCAAAATAAGTTCCGCAAGATTCTCTGCAACAGCCTCAATAAGATCGAAATTATTAAACTGCATAAATTCAGTAATCAAAACACAAACCTCCGCATAATTAACCGCATCGGTTATATCATCACTATGCCCCGGCTTTTCAGTATCCAAAATAATCTCGGCAGATACATAAAAATTCTGACCATTGATCTTTTCCTCCTCATAAACCCCATGGTTACAATACACTAACAAACGACTAATTATTATTTTGTCCTGCATAAATTATCGCCTCCGTCATCTTAACTGCTCGTACATTTTCCTTAACATCATGCACACGTAAAAATCTACACCCTTTGATAACTCCAATTACCGAAGTAGCAAGAGTTCCCTCTATGCGTTCATTAACCGGCAAATCAAGTGTCATTCCTATAACTGATTTTCTGGATGTTCCGAGAAGTACCGGATAACCTAATTCTGACAGCTCATCCAACCGGTTAATCACCATAAGATTTTCCTCGTAGGTCTTGCCAAAGCCAACCCCCGGATCAATCACTATTTTATCCCCCGAAATTCCCGCCGATAAGGCGATTTTAAGGCTCTCCCTTAATTCCTCTATGTATTCCATCCAAAAATCCTTATTTGTGGCATTATTACGATTATGCATAAGGCAGCAAGGAATGTTGGCCTCACTAATGACCTTCGACATATCCAAATCATATTTAAGCCCCCATATATCATTAATAAAATCAGCACCTGCCTTAATTCCGGCAGATGCTACCTTACTTTTGTAGGTATCCAACGAAACCGGAATATCGAGCTCTCTTTTAAGCCGTTCAATTACAGGGCATACGCGGTTAATTTCCTCTTCCACGGAAATCAATGTATAGCCTGGTCTGGTGGACTCACCGCCAATATCTATTATATCTGCCCCATCATGTTGCATAGCTATTGCATGGCGGATGGCTTCATCAATATAGTTATATTTTCCACCATCAGAAAAGGAATCCGGTGTAACGTTAAGAATCCCCATTATATATGTTCTGTTTTTGTCAAAATTACGGTTTCCAATAAGCATTAATTCACTCCAACCATAGAAACAAAAGTCTTGCTAAGTCTGTTATCCGTTTCAAAAACGCCCTTTGACGAAAGGGTCACTGTACGGCTTCCCGGTTTCTTGACGCCACGCATAGTCATACACATATGCTCTGCTTCAATAATCACCATAACGCCCTTGGCATTAAGATTCTCCATAATGGCATCCGCAATCTGAGTAGTCATACGCTCCTGAAGCTGCGGTCTCTTGGCGAACACCTCCACAGTTCTTGCAAGCTTACTAAGCCCAACAACACGTCCGTTAGGCACATAGGCAATATGCGCCTTTCCATAAAAAGGCACCAGATGATGCTCACACATAGAGTAAAAAGGAATGTCCTTTTCTATAATCATATCCGTATTTTCAGCAGTAAAGGTCTTCTGTAGATGAACAGCTGCATCCTCTTCCATTCCCGCAAAAATCTCCTCATACATTCTGGCAATTCTATCAGGAGTATCAACAAGGCCTTCTCTATTAACATCCTCGCCTATTCCCTCTAGAATAAGCTTAACACCTTCGATTATTTTGTTCTGGTCAACCATGATTATACCTCTCATTTTCCTTCTCAACCGTCGCCAGGTGGGACAAAGAGCCACAGGCAACAATTACGCCGGTTCTATCTGCATTTTCATAGGCAAGCTTAACCGCCTCTGAAATTTCATTACAACTGTAAACAAATACATCATAATTGTTTTTTACAAATTCTGCAAGTGCTTTAGAGGATAAAGCACGGGAATTATTTGGAGTTTCTATTGTATAAATTCGCTCTGCATAAGGAATTAACACCTCTAAAATTCTGTCATACTCCTTATCCGCAAAAACTCCCATAATAAAAGTAATCTTTTTATCAGGGTAAAAATTCTCTATGCAATCAGCTAAAGCCTTGGCACCATGATAATTATGCGCTCCATCAATATAAAAATCAGGCATCGTGCCAATTTTGGTAAAACGCCCCTTCCACTGAGCATTCTGTATGCCATTTCTAATATTTTCATCGGTTATTTCATACCCTTTAGCTCTAAGAACTTTGGCACATTCAATGGCAAGTGCACCATTATAGGGCTGATACACCCCTAATAGTCCTGATTGTAAACCGCAAAATTCCTTATAAGAAAAAGTAATACCATCCTGTGAAACACTTATATTATCTGGCTTTCCTGCCACAATTAATTCTGAATTATAAGCATTGGCTGTACTAACTATTTCATTATATGCGTCAGCTGTTATAACCGGTACATTATTTTTAATAATGCCTGCTTTATGAGCTGCAATTTTTTCAATGGAATCCCCTAAAAAGCCCGTATGGTCCAGTGCAAGTGGTGTAATAACAGAGCAAACTGTTGTGTTAATAATATTGGTGGAGTCAAGAAGTCCACCCATTCCACATTCTACTACGGCAATATCGCATTCTTGTTCAGAAAAATAACAAAAGGCAGCTGCGGTTTCTATTTCAAATCTTGTAGGATGATTTAGTCCCTCAGACACCATTGCATCACAAACACCGGCTATTTCTGTAATATGGTGAGCAAAATCCTCCTCAGAAATATCCTTGTTATTAATTCCAATGATTTCCAAAGGATAAAACACAGCAGGAGAATTAAACCGTCCCACCTTATAACCTGCATCCATTAAAATAGCCCTGATAAAGGCACTTGTTGAGCCCTTGCCATTAGTTCCTGCAATATGAACAAATTGTACTTTTTCCTGCGGATTTCCCAATCTATACAAAAGTTCCCGAATTGAATCCAGTCCGGGAACACTTCCAAGTATATTTAAGGAATCCAGATATTTTGCTGCATCCTTCATTTTAGTCCTCAATTTCTATAGGCTTGCCATCTCTCCAGATTCTTTCCAAATCATAGAACAGACGATCCTCCTTAGAAAAAATATGAACAATAACATCGCCATAGTCCATCAAAATCCAGCCTGCGGTATTATACCCTTCAGTTGCCTTTAATTCAACTTTGTTCTTAATCATTGCTTCATTAACATTATCAGCAATTGCCTGAACCTGATTTTTGTTATTACCACTGGCAATTACAAAATAATCTGCCATAACAGAAACTCCTGAAATATCAAGAATTCTTATGTCTTCACCCTTTTTATCTTCAATTGCTCCATATATTTCTTTTAAAATTGTATTCATAATCTACCTCTTATAATAATCTCTGGTCTTAACCGTCATATCATCCAATGACTTGTTATTTTCAGTAATATAATCAACGGTATCGCTGGCTATCTGATACACAGCCCCGTCCAAATCCGTAAAAGCCAGTTCTCTGATATTCTGAAGGTCGCGTTGTTTGTAACGTCCCGGTTCAATATAATCCGCCACAAA
>CAZNUK010000030.1:0-25716 GCA_964576255.1 uncultured Butyrivibrio sp. | reverse complement strand
CAAAAATATTACCACAGAAAAAATAAAGTAGTTTAGAAAAAGTGTTAAAAACAATTTTCTGTATAGCCAAAACCTTGTAAAAAGCCTTAAAACACCCCGAAAATAAGATAAAAAGGCTATACAGAGAAGAAAATGGCGGTGGGGTGTGCTATATCGTTTTAAGGTGTAGTCATATCGCAAAATATTGGGCTATAATGGGGCTATTAGGTTGACAAGGATTTTTATAATAGGGTATAATAAGAATAGTTTTACGAAGGCGTAAGCCGTCATTTATTTTAGTATTAATACCGACATGTACGTGAATTTTAGCCCGGTGTTAATGAACGTCTAGGCATGACGAGAAGGGAGACGCTATGAGAAGAATAGCATGTATTTTATTATGTGCCGGTTTGGTGGTAGCATCCTTTAGTGGATGTAAGAGTAAGTATACCGGAATTATTAAGGAGACTAAGCCAAGAACCTATGCTACTGAAGAGGTAGAGACCGATGAATCAGGTCAGGAGGTATATGTAGGAACTGTTACATGGAAACTGGATGGCTCCACATTAACCTTTAGTGGTGATGGAACTATTGATGGTAAGAAAGGTGAGGAATTAGCTGAATGGCAGACTGACGTTGGGGACCTTACCAAGGTTGAGACCATTGTTATTGAGAAGGGTGTTGTAGGAATTGGAGAAGCGGCATTCTCTTCTTGCTCTAACTTAAAGGATATTACTATAGCTGACAGCGTTACTATAATTGGTAACGGAGCGTTTAGAGGTTGTGCGGCGCTGACAGAAATTACTGTTCCTTCAAGTGTTAAGGAAATTGGTAACAATGCATTTACCAACTGTGTAGAACTTGCATCCATCGATTTACCTGAGGGAATTGAGAAGATTGGTAATAATGCTTTTTCGGGATGTAAGCTTCTAACAACTATTGTGTTACCGGATTCAGTTACTACATTAGGTAATTATGTATTCTCAGGATGTGTAGCACTTACTGATGTAACATTACCATCTGGATTAACCAAGTTTGACAGAGGTGTATTCAATATGTGTACAGCATTGGAGGCTATTGAACTTCCGGCTTCTTTGGAGACAATTGCTACGGATGTATTTAACAACTGTACAGCTCTTAAGAGCATAGTTATTCCAGATGGCTGTACAATGATTTCCGCAGCAGCTTTTGCTAAATGTGAAGCGCTTGTGAGCATTGAGATTCCTGCAAGTGTTACATTTATTGCTGAGAAGCAGTTTGATGATGTGCCGGAAGAGTTCACGATTTATGGTGAAGCTGGCTCATATGCAGAGCAGTATGCGGCAGCTTATGCTACACCACTTAACTTCGTTGTTAAGGAATAATACACAGAACTGTAATAGAGATTATTCCCCTTTTATCAGTTGTTACTCTGATAAAAGGGGATTTTTATAGGAGCATATAAGAGATATGGGACTGAATATTGCATATGAAGATAAGGACATAATAATTTGTAATAAAGCACCGGGAGTAGCATCCCAGTCAGATAAAACCTTTGAAAGAGATTTGCTTAGTGAGGTGCTTGTGTATAGAACCAGTCGAAATGAACCGGCAGTGGCTCATATTATTAACCGTCTTGATAAGCCGGTCGGAGGATTGGTGCTGTTTGCCAAAGATAAGAAAACAGCTTCTCTTCTTAGTGCAATGTCCGGAGAACATAGCATAGAGAAAAAATACTATGCTGTAGTAAGCGGGGAGCTTACCGGCAAGGAAGAGTTGGTAGATTTTCTTCTTAAGGATGGGAAGGAAAATATATCTCGTGTAGTTTCAGAAGGAACTAAAGATGCCAAAAAGGCGGTTTTAAGTTATGAAGCATTGGAACATTGTGAAATAGAAGGAAAGATATATACACTTGTACGTGTGATTCTTCATACAGGAAGACATCATCAGATTCGAGTGCAGTTTGCCCATAGAGGATATGCTTTGTATGGAGATGTGAAATATAATAAAGATTTTTCTGGAGCAAGAGGCGTTACACCGGCACTTTTTGCCTATAGTCTGGCATTTAATAATCCAAAGGGAGTGGACAGAGTTAAGGTTGAAGTTCTGCCCCAGGGTAAAATATGGGAATTTGAATATTTTAAACAGTAATCGTGAATACTCTTTCATAGCTGCGGAGGTGTGGTTATGAAGGCTGAAAGTTCGAGAAAATTACAGATTGTGGGAATTATTATAGGAGTAACTTTGGCAGTAGGTTTATTTATTAAATTTATACTGCCCTTGTTTGCTCCTTTTCTTTTTGCTTTTTTGATTGCCCTTCTGATTGATAGACCAGTGGGTTTTATGGTGAAAAAACTAAAATGGAAGAGGCTGGTGTGTTCCCTTATAATGCTGGGAGTTGTTTTTGTAGTGGTGGGAGGTCTTGTATTTCTTGCCGGAGATATTTTAATTAATCAGGTTAAAAAACTGGCGAATAACTATCAAAATTACATCGCGAAGCTTGAAGATGTGACGAGAAATTGCTGTGAATATGCGGATGGAATGTTTAAGCTTGAAGAGGGTAGCAGTTACCAAACCGTGCAGGAATATACTAAGACCGGAGTGAATAGCGTAGTAGAAACGGTGGTGCCTGCTATTATGAATAACTCCATTAATGTGGCGTCAGGTCTTGTAGGATTTTTTACGGTTATGGCTTTGGTGATTATGGGAGCGGTATTTTTTTCTAAGGATATGGAAAAAATAAGAGTAAGCACTAAAGAAAGCATATTTAAAAAAGAGATTGCCTTTATAGTGGAGCGATTAAAAGAGATTCTGGGGACTTATTTAAAAACACAATTTATTATTATGAGTATGACCAGCGGAATTTGCACCCTTGGTCTGTATCTGTTGGGTAATGAATATGCTTTTTTACTGGGAGTATTGATTGGTATTGTGGATGCTTTTCCTGTGTTTGGAACGGGAACGGTATTTTTGCCATGGACGATTATTTTGCTTTTCATGAAGGAATACAAACAGGCTTTAGGTATTTTTGCCATTTATACAGTGTGCTATTATGTGCGTCAGTTTATGGAACCAAAGCTTATGGGTAACAGTCTTGGAGTCTCGCCTATTATGATGTTAATTTCCTTATACCTTGGATTGGTTTTGTTCGGGATAAGCGGAGTTATTACCGGACCAATAGGCGCGATGCTTATTAAGGAGATAAGCGGTAAGATAATAAAAAACTTGTAGAAAATACCAAAAGATTATATAATTATCTAAAGTTTGAGTTCAGGAGAGAAAAATGGTATTCAGTTCAGCTGTATTTTTGTTTATATTTTTACCTGTTGTTTTAATTGCACATACTTTTATAAAGAATACAACTGCCCGCAACGGTTTGTTAATTGTTGCGAGCTTGATTTTCTATGCATTTGGTGAACCTTTGTATATTATTTTGCTTCTGGGGTCAGTATTTTTCAATTATTTGATGGGAGTAATTCTCCACAAGCATAGAAAAATGTGGATTCTGGCATTGGCGGTTATTGCCAATCTGGCATTGTTGGTGGTATATAAATACACCGGATTTATTGTAAATACTTTTAATGATATTTTTAGAACGAGTATAGAGGAACCTGATATTGTAATGCCTATAGGAATATCCTTTTTTACCTTTCAGGCTATATCATATATTGTGGACTTGTATAGGGATAAAAATCAGGAAAAGGCTAGCTTTTTCCAGGTTCTCTTGTACATATCCCTGTTCCCGCAGTTAATTGCAGGACCAATTGTACAGTATAGAACGGTAGCGGATTTAATTAAAGAAAGAACGGTAACACTTGATAAGTTCTCCAAAGGTGTTTGTCGTTTTATTATAGGCTTATCGAAGAAAATGCTTATATCCAATACTATGGGCTTTGCTGCGGATAAGGTATTTGGAATAGCAGTTAGCGGAATTGATGCGCCCCTTGCGTGGTTGGGAGCTGTGTGTTATACGTTGCAGATTTATTTTGATTTTTCCGGATACAGTGATATGGCAGTGGGAATCGGATGGATGTTAGGCTTTGATTTCCCTGAGAATTTTAATTATCCGTATGTGGCGGTTGGCATCAGAGATTTTTGGCGCAGATGGCATATGTCTCTTACAGGTTGGTTTAGAGAATATCTTTATATTCCCCTTGGAGGAAATCGCAAGGGCAAAGCAAGACAGATTCTTAACAGTATGATTGTATTTATATGTACCGGAATCTGGCATGGTGCCAATCTGACTTTTGTTGTATGGGGATTTTTCCATGGCGTGCTTATATCTCTTGAGACGTTATTTTATAAAAAGGACAAAAAGACTCCAAAGGCACTCATTCCGGTTAAATGGTTATATACTATTATTGCTGTAATTATTGGTTTTGTTATTTTTAGAGCGGATAGCCTGACCTATGGAATAAAATATATTGGTCAGATGTTTGCAGGGGGTGTGAAAGATAATTCTTACACTACAATGATGTCTTTATTTACGCCATCATTTATATGTACCCTTATAATAGGGGCTGTTGCAACGTGCCCGATTATTCCGTTCATTAAAAAGAAGGCACAGGGCGCAAAGGCATATAATGGACTTTGTATTGCAGGCTATGTAGTTACACTTTTACTATTTTTTATGTGTATTATGACATTGGCATCCAATTCATATAATCCATTTATATATTTTAGATTCTAGGAGCAGACATAGTGAAGGATTTATCAAAAAAAATTTTGAAAATAGTATATGTTACGGTATTTGTTCTGGCACTTATCATTCCCGGTATATGGACCTTTGTAGGTTCGCAGGAAACCATCGGTAATGAGGAACAGGTAAATTTTTCCGATGTGAATTATTGGAATATTTCCGATAAGGTTGACAGCTATATGAATACAAAGTTTGGGTTTAGAAACAAGCTTGTCAATCTGTATAATGAGATTAAGTATAATGTATTTACTGAGTCGGGGAATGTTGAAGTAATCGTAGGACAGGATGGATGGCTGTTTTATACAGGAGCCTTACATGATTATACGGGAACTGATAAACTTTCCGATATACAAATTGATAAAATAGTAAAAATCCTTTCAATGGTTCAGAATAAGGTGGAATCTAGTGGTAGTAAATTTATTTTTGTAAGTGCACCCAATAAAATGGAAATATATGGTGAGTATATGCCATACTACCATATAGAAGATACAGAACCGGGTAATTATGAAAAATTGTTTGCTGAATTGGAGAATTTGGAAGTAACTTTTGTGGATTTGAAAAAGGTATTTAAAGAGGAAAAGGAAATTAGTGATTACAGACTTTATTATAAAGGGGACAGCCACTGGAACGAGGTAGGGGCATTTGTTGCATATGAAAGTATAATGGAAGAGTTGGGACTGGATTATGTAGAATGCACTAAGGAATTTGTTGTAATTAAAAACGGATATAAAAGTGACTTGGATAAAATGCTTTTTCCAAACTCGCCGCCAAATGATGAATATATAATTATAGAAAAAGATTATGATTTTTATTATACAAGCAATTATAAGGGCTCTATGGATTTAGTAATTAAGACTGCTAATGATAATAAGGAGGGTAACCTCATTATGTGGAGGGATTCATTTGGTGCAGGAGTCTATTATATGTTTGCTGAAAATTTTAACACCTCAGAGTTTAGAAGAGAATTGCCTTACGATTTAACTGATATTTCGGATATGGATGTGGTAGTAATTGAGATTGTTGAGAGAAATTTGCCAGTTCTTTTAGATGAGCTTCCGATTATTGAACCAGAAGAAGTAGATGTTGAAGTAACTGATACAGTTCAAGCAGTACCGAATATTCAGATTGATTCTGTAAGTGGCTATAATCTCATTACAACTTATGTTAAAGATATGCCAGAGGATTGTATTGATGTATATTTTAGATTTACTACACAGGATGGAGATGTGGTATTTGAGGCATATCCGTCAGCAGAATACGGCGATGCCTGCCTGTATCTTAAGGAGGTTCCGGAAAACGCAGAACTTTCTGTAATTTATGAATATAATGGCAAAATCTTTGAAACCTTGAAAAATTCAGTTAATTGTGTATAATTGATATTGATTTTTCAAATTAGGAGAATATTATGAAAAAATGGTTAAGTGTATTACTTTTGTTGGTTTTATGTCTGACAGGGTGTTCGGGGAGCTCTAATAGCGGAGAAACGAACAATAATAATTCTACACAGGATAACGCAAAGTGTTCATATGTAATCAATAATACTACAGTTATTCCGGGCAAGGATTTTGCTCCTATGCTTGAATCACTTGGGGAGCCGGTAAGCTTCACTGAGGCGGCAAGCTGTTATTATGATGGAATGGATAAGGTGTATACTTACGAAGGTTTTGAGATTAAGACATACCCCGTAGGCGATAAGGATTATGTTCAGGATATTTGTATGAGCAGTGATGCTTATGCTACTGGAGAGGGAATAACAGTGGGTTCTACGCTGGAAGATGTGGTAGCAGCATATGGGGAAGATTACGAATTAATTGGTAAGATGTACAAATATTATTTTACTGAGGACACATATATGTATTACTTCATAATGAATGATGCGGTAAAATATTTTGGATATGCAATTGAAGCATCAAATTAATGTAATGGATTTGCGAAGCAAATCGATTACCTGCACCGCCCAAATGCGAAGCATTTAAAAATGGTGGCGCTCTATAAAATGGAAAAAATAAGGAGATAAGGTATGAAATTAAAACAGTTATTATTACTGGTTTTTTTGGTTGTTGTATTGGGATTTACAGCGGGCTGTACCGGAGGAACAACTTCTATAGATACTGGTTCAACTACAACTGCTGATGAGGAGACCACTCCATCAGAGGATAATACAACAGTGGATGGAGATGTGGAGTCTTCAAGTACGGATAATTCTGCAACAGAAGAGCCCACAACAGAAGAACCCACAACAGAAGCGCCGACAGAACCCTATGTGGGAGCGTGGACACTTCTTAGCACTGCTAAGCTTGCTCCTACACAGTCAGGATATTCGGAATTGGATACTTTGGTAAATGACCTTCTTTCTAAGGTTGTAACAGATGATATGAATGGGTATAAGAAGGCATGGGCTTGTTACGAATATTTAATTGACAATATTACCTATAGCAGAGGAATGGAAGCGAATACAGGAATGTATTCTACATCAGATCCGGCAACAACGCCTACTGAGGTGTTGTGGGCTACGGACCTTTTGAACTCAGGAATGGGTTGCTGTTATCATTATTCAGCTGCATACGTGTACATATTGAGAGCTATTGGCTTTGAGGCACATCTTGTGTCCGGTAATGTGCCCGCGTATAGTGGTGGAGTAACACCTCATTGTTGGTTATATGTAACAATTGATGGAGTTAATTATATTTTTGACCCGGATTTGGATATGAATTACTACACCAGAGAAGTTAGGGATGGAGTAGAGAATCCGGTTAAGGACAGATTTTTCTGTGTGAAGGCAGATAAAATGACATATTTTTATCAGCCGGAGACATATTATACAAATTAATATATAGGAGAGACAATAATGGCAAACGATAAGAAATTAGTTGAGGCAATTACCTCTATGGAGGTGGATTTTGCCCAGTGGTATACAGATGTAGTTAAGAAGGCAGAATTAATGGGATATTCCAGTGTTAAGGGATGTATGATTTTCAAACCTGCCGGATATGCTCTTTGGGAAAATATCCAGAACGAGCTTGATAGAAGATTTAAGGAGACAGGAGTAGAGAATGTATATCTTCCAATGTTTATTCCTGAGGGACTCCTTCAGAAGGAAAAAGACCATGTAGAGGGCTTTGCACCGGAGGTTGCATGGGTTACTCATGGTGGACTTAATGAGTTACAGGAGAGACTTTGTGTAAGACCTACATCTGAGACTCTTTTCTGTGATTTTTACAAGGATGAAATTCAGTCATACAGAGATTTACCAAAGGTATATAACCAGTGGTGTTCAGTAGTTCGTTGGGAGAAGGAGACAAGACCTTTCCTTCGTTCAAGAGAATTTTTGTGGCAGGAGGGACATACTGCTCATGCTACAGCCCAGGATGCTGAGGAAAGAACTCTTCAGATGCTTAATGTATATGCAGACTTCCTTGCAGATTTTCTTGCAATTCCTGTTGTTAAGGGACGTAAGACTGATAAGGAAAAATTCGCAGGAGCAGAGGCTACTTACACAATTGAAGCACTTATGCATGACGGTAAAGCATTACAGTCAGGAACCAGTCATAATTTTGGTGATGGTTTTGCAAAGGCTTTTGGAATCCAGTATACAGATAAGGATAATACATTAAAATATGTTCATCAGACCTCATGGGGAATGACCACCAGACTTATTGGTGCCCTTATTATGGTTCATGGTGATGATTCAGGTCTTGTACTTCCACCAAGAATTGCACCTGTACAGGTGGATATTATTCCTATTATGCAGAATAAGCCTGGAGTTCTTGATAAGGCAATGGAGGTTAAAGAGACTCTTGCCAAAGCAGGACTTCGCGTAAAGGTAGATGACACAGATAAGAATCCTGGTTGGAAATTTGCAGAGCAGGAGATGAGAGGTATTCCTGTTCGTGTTGAAATGGGACCAAGAGATATTGAGAATGGACAGGCTATTATAGTTCGTCGTGATACAAGAGAAAAGATTACAGTTGCCATTGACGATTTAGCTGATACTCTTGTTGCATTAATGGATACAATTCAGGTAGAGATGCTTGAGAGAGCAAGAGTTCATAGAGAGGAGCATACATATGATGCTCATAACTATGATGAGTTTAAGGAAATAGTGGCTACTAAGCCTGGTTTTGTTCGCGGAATGTGGTGTGAATCACAGGACTGTGAAGATAAGATTAAAGAAGATACAACTGCAACCAGCCGCTGTATGCCATTTGAGCAGAACGCAATCAGTGATGTATGCGTATGCTGTGGTAAGCCTGCTAAGAAGCTTGTATACTGGGGAAAAGCGTATTAATGAATATTAAAATGCCAGATGACGTTAAGGTCATTATATCAAAATTAACTGAAAATGGTTACGAGGCTTATGCTGTCGGCGGATGCGTCCGCGACAGCATTATTGGTCGTATGCCCGGAGATTGGGATATTACCACCTCAGCAACACCAATGGAGGTTAAGGCATTATTTAGAAGAACAATTGATACGGGAATTGCTCATGGAACGGTTACTGTAATGATGGGACGTAATGGCTATGAGATTACTACCTATCGTCTTGATGGTGAATATGAGGACAGCAGACACCCAAAGAGCGTGGAATTTACCTCCAGTCTTAAGGAGGATTTGAAGCGCAGAGATTTTACCATTAATGCCATGGCATATAATGATGAAGTCGGAATGGTGGATATGTTTGGCGGAATAGAGGATTTGGAAAATGGACTTATTCGCTGTGTTGGTAACGCTGTTGACAGATTTACAGAAGATGCTCTAAGAATGTTAAGGGCAGTGAGATTCAGTGCGCAGCTTGGTTTTCAGATAGAGGAAGGCACCTGTGAGGCAATCAGGGAACTGGCACCAACTCTTTCTAGGATAAGCAAGGAACGAATTCACACAGAGTTTCGAAAGCTTTTGTTATCCAACAATTCGGACTATATGTTAAAGGCATATGAGCTTGGAATAACGAAGATTGTTCTGCCGGAATTTGATAGTATAGAAGATAAAAATACAATTGGTGAATTCTTGAAACTGCTTCCAAGGGAAATATATTTTAAATATGCGGCAATACTTATGCATCTGGAAGCACCACAGGCAATGAAGGTGCTTAGAGACTTAAAGCTGGACAACGATACAATTAACAAGGTAGGAACACTTGTTAAATACCACCTTATGGAATTGCCGGATAATGAAGTGCTAGTGAGAAAGGTGCTTTCTATAGTGGATGAGATACCTTTGTGGGACATTCTTGTGTTTGAAAAGATGTATTATGCAGTGACAAGAAATCGAGAAAAGAGTTTGGAAGTCGAAAATACGGTGGCTTTGGTTGATAAAATTATTACCCGTGGTGATTGCTTTAGAATTAAGGATTTGGCAATTAATGGACAGGATTTAATTAATGCAGGAGTTAAACCCGGCAAGGAAATGGGGGCAATTCTTAAGAAGTGTCTTGAGGCGGTTATTGAAAATCCAGAATTAAATACTAAGGAAAAATTGCTTTCTATAAGTCATCCTCATATTTGCACAAACTGAATCATAGAATTAGATAGTTTCGATTCAGTTTAGTGTAAAGGTGAGGATGGCTTTTTATGTATGATAAGAGTGAGGAAATTTCAGAGAAATATGATTTCAAAGTGCAGGATACCACAAAGGGGCGGGGGATTCTTATTCTTCATACCGAAAATGGACTTAAGGCACTTAAGGAATATAAGGGAAGTGGAAGACATCTTATATGGTCGCAGGAGGTGCTGGAAAAAATCCATCAGGAGCAAGGACTTTTTGTGGATTCCTGTGTAAGAAACACAGAAGGGGATTTTATAACGCAGGCGGCGGATGGAAGTAAATATATAATTAAAAACTGGTACGAGGCCAGAGAGTGCGATGTCAAAAAAACAGAAGATTTATATATGGCTGTAAGGGGGCTTGCGGTTTTACATAATCGGATGGAAAAGGTCAACGTAGCAGAAAAACTTTATGTAGCCAAAGACCTGGCAGAGGAATTTAATGCCCATAATCAGGAAATACGTCGGGTCAGAAAATATTTGTATGGAAAAAATAACAGAACAGAATTTGAGACACTGGCCGCCAATTGCTGCGATATGTTTATTGGAGAAGGGAAGGAGGCGATTGACCACCTTAAGGAATTTAAACCTGACAGCAAGTTGGAAAAGGGCTTGTGTCA
Organism: uncultured Butyrivibrio sp.; assembly: GCA_964576255.1. GTDB lineage: Bacteria > Bacillota > Clostridia > Lachnospirales > Lachnospiraceae > Eshraghiella. The sequence goes on along the minus strand of CAZNUK010000030.1, from coordinate 14,896 downwards.
TGGTAATTACAATTTTCATAATGTGAGTTTTCAAGGTGACATACCGGTTATAGTTAATTTTGAAAAACAAAACTACAATTATCTTATGGCTGATTTATATTGCTTTCTGCGGAAAATAATGGAGAAGTCCGATTGGGATACCGGACTTGGAAGCCGTATGATTAATGAGTATGACAGGGAAAGAACTATAGGAAAAGCTGATTTAGAGCTTCTTGCAATTATGTTTTCTTATCCGGAGAAGTTCTGGAAGCTTCTTAATGGCTATTTTAATTCCAATAAGGCTTGGGTTCCGAGAAAAAAACTGGAGAAACTTGAAAAATTAGTGGACCAAAATAGATATCGACTTGAATTTATTAAAACTATCTATTCCTAAAAAAATATGTTACAATGAGAAAAACGCATAAAATCTGGAGGTACATATGAAGAAGTGTTCCGGAATTATATATTTATTGTTAATGGTTATGCTGGTGACAGGTTGTAATAATAATACAACCTATAAGCCTTGGCCAAATCCTACCACCACTGTTAGTGAAGATGGCAAAACGGCTACCACTATGGGTGTTATTGATAACGTTGATAATGAGAATGGGATAATCAGATTCTATAAAGTGGATACGGAGGAATTGTGTCTGCATACCTATAACTCCGGCACGGTTGTTTTAACCCAGTCCGGCAGAGTAACCACCATAGATACCCTTATGCCGGGTATGGTTGTGGATATTAAATACAACACAAGCTCCTTTATGATTTCAGAGGTTCAGATTTCTACTGATGAGGCTGTGTGGGAAAATACCAAGGTTACCAATTTTAAAGTGGATGACACCACCAGATCAATGACAGTTGGTAATTCCTTGTATTATTACAAGGATGATGTATGTGTTTTTTCTGGTGAGGAAGCCATATCCATTAGTCAGCTAACAAATGCTGACCAGCTTATTGTGAGAGGAATTAACAATAGAATTTTGTCCATTGTGGTGGACGTTGGTCATGGTTATGTGAGTCTTGAAGGCGAAGACATATTTATGGGCGGTTTGGTAGATATTGGCGGAAATATAGTGAAAGTAATAGAAGAAAATATGCTTATACTGGTTCCGGAAGGAACTTATAAGGTAGAAGTAAGAAAAGATGACACAATAGCGGAGAAATACGTTACTGTGGTAAGGGATGAACAGTGTATTGCGGACTTTTCTGATGTGGCAGCCAATGTTACAGTAACGGGAAGTGTGAAATTTAACATTAATGTATCTGATGCCACCTTATATATCGATAACATAAAAAGAGACCATAGCAGCGTTATAGTACTTACTGAAGGCACGCACTCCATCATTGTTGTGGCGGATGGATATGTTACATACACAAGCACTGTAGAAATCGGTGCAAACCATCAGAGTATTAATATATATCTTAATGAGGACTCCGAGGCAGAAACTAACAGCAATGACAGTACGGAAGCAACAACGGAGACAACCACCGAAGAAGGCGAGACAATTGTAAGTGAAATTAATGATGTTACAATTGAAGGACCGGTAGGAGGACTGGTGTATTTTGACAGTACTTATATGGGAGTTGCGCCTATAACCTTTGATATGATAACAGGAACACACGTTATTTCTATTTTGTATGGAACGGAAATAAACAGTTATACAGTTACGCTTTCGGAAGGTGGCGATGACGTGGTGTATGATTTTACTTCAAATTAGTTCTAATATTTACGGCCTGTCATATATTTATTAAAAAACAGGTTGGGATGTTATGAAGAAAATATTAGTTTTGTTTATCTTGGCATGCACACTTTGCGGTTGCAGCAGCACCAAGATTACCAAAGAAGAAAAAACTCCGGTGGATTTTACTGTGGTTGAGAAGGCAGCAGTTCCACCGGAGCTTCTTACTATTATTGATGAGAAAAAAACAGAAGAATTTACTATGTCATACACTTTGGATGGATATCTGTATATTGCGGTGGGATATGGAGAAAAAAGTACCGGAGGATACAGTATTCAGGTTGAAGAGCTATACGAGACTAAGAGTAATATTGTAATTAATACAACTCTTGTAGGTCCGGAGGCGGGTGAAGCGGTTAATAAAATGGCGACCTATCCCTACATTGTAGTTAAAACAGAGTATATAGACAAAAATATTGTTTTTGAATAGTAAGGAGGAATTGAAAATTATATGGAAACAGATAGAAAAATCATACATATGAGTCTTACCAAAGGTAATGAAGAGCTAATGGTAACAATTGATGATGATTTTATACTATCCGAGGGAAAGCCTGATATTGTGGCTAAAATTAAAGAACGTGGAGAGGTGGTTGTAGATAGGGTACGGGGAATGGATGATAAAATCCTCGTGGCTGGATATCTTCATTATCAGATTTTGTATCGTAAGGAAGGAGGTGTAGACTGTACAGAAGGGAAAATTCCTTTTGAGGAAATTGTGCCTATGGAAGGTGCTACTCCACAGGATATATACAAATGTGTACACTATTTGGAGGATTTGTCAGTACACGTGGTGCACTCCCGCAAAATTAGCATTAAGGCATTGGTGAGACTTAATCTTACTGCAAAATCACTTTGTGACAGAGAGGCAGTGGAAAAAATCTCGATGGATAATCTCCAGTGCAGAAACAAAAGCATTAATGTGATGACACTTTTATCCTCCCAAAAAGATATTTATCGTATAAGAGAGGGGATAAATCTTCCGGTTTCGTCAGATGTTGTGGATAAGATTTTATGGTATGAAATGGAGCCGGAAAGTCTGGAATATCGCCTTAGAGACGGAGAACTGGGAATTAAAGGAGAGCTTGCAGTTTTTTGCATCTATACTCTTGGTCAGACGGAAGGCTTAAATTACTATAATGATAAAATTCCATTCTCTGGAAAAATAGAGCTTAACAGTAATCCTGACGAGGCATATGCGGACATTAATGTATGTGTCACAGAGAAAAATATGGCACTGCGTGCAGATACCAATGGTGAGCTTAAGGTACTGGACATGGAAGTGATTCTTGATATGGATATCAAAGCCTATTCTGAAGAAAAAACTGAAATCCTGGAGGATGCTTATTCTCCGGCAAGAGAGCTTGATATCATCAGGGAAAAAATACAATGTGAAACAATAATTATGAAAAATAATTTTCAGTGCAGAGCAGAAGGCGTCTGGGGTCTTCCGGACAGAGATGCAATGCAGCTACTCAGCTCTATGGGAACTGTGTATATTGAAGAAATTGTAAGTACGGCGGAAGGAGTTGTGGTAGAAGGGGCTGTAATGGTGGATGTGTTATATCTAAAAGCGGACAAAGAAGACTGCATTGGATTTGGCCGGTATAAGCTGCCATTTACACAGAAAATAGAAGGCATTGAATTCTGCGACAATTATATTTACAGTTGTAAAACTGAGGGGCTGAAAATCAATGCTTCTCTTATGAATAACGAGATTAATTTAAAATGTGTTCTTGGAATTGATATAATGATAACCAAATCTATGGAAGAGGAAATCGTTATAGATGTAAAGGAGGGTGAAGCTGACTACAACAGGGTTAAAAATCTTCCGGGAATAACAGGTTATATTGTACGTCAGGGAGATACTTTATGGGATATTGCCAAAAGGTATGGAACAACAGTCAGCAAAATAATGGAAACCAACAATATGAATTCAGAGGAAATTAAAAACGGAATGAAACTTTTAGTAGTAAAATCCTGCTAATTTTAAGCGGACATATACACAAAATGTATATGTCCGTTTGTTAAAAAGAGGGGATTCCGGTTGCGTTTTCCGCCATAATATTAAAAGCCTTGCATTGATTTTAATACAAAATGGGATTATAATATAAGCTGAACTTATTTTAGGTGGTACGATTATGAACAAGGTTACTTTAAGGGCATATGCCAAGATTAATCTGGGGCTGGATGTGGTAAGACGTCTGGAGAATGGATATCATGAAGTCCGGATGGTTATGCAGAGCATTGATTTATACGATAAGGTTAATATGTACAAAAATCGATCCGGAGATATACGGATTAACACTAATTTGGGGTTTCTACCTACCGGTCCGGATAATCTGGTGTACAAGGCGGCGGCTTTGTTGAAGGATGAATTTGGAATTAAGTCAGGCGTTAACATAGATTTGTTCAAGTTTATACCGGTTGCGGCAGGTATGGCTGGAGGAAGTACGGATGCGGCAGCAGTTCTTAAAGGTATGAATATGATGTTTGACCTTAAGCTGTCTGAGGAAGAGCTTATGAAGCGTGGAACGGCAATTGGAGCTGATGTTCCGTATTGCATAATGGGGGGAACAGCTCTGGCGGAAGGAATTGGTGAAAAACTGACACCCCTTAAAGCCTGTCCTAAGTGCTATGTTGTAATAGGCAAGCCGGGAGTTAGTGTGTCTACGAAATTTGTATACCAGAATCTTAAACTGGATGAAAATATGGTTCATCCTGATATAGATGGTATAATAGCAAGTATTAATGCGGATGACATATACGGCGTGGCGGACAGACTTGCCAATATTTTGGAAACTGTAACGGAAGAGGCATATCCCGTAATTAAGGAAATTAAATCCACAATGATTCGGGAAGGGGCTCTTAACGCAATTATGAGTGGAAGCGGTCCAACGGTATTTGGACTTTTTGACGATTTGGAGAAGGCAAACCATTGCAAGGAGGTTATCTGGAAAAATGGATTAACCAGAAATACCTATGTAGTTGGATTAATTTAGACAAGGTGGGATGAAGATGATTTCTGATGTTGTTTTATTGTATTCAGGAGAAGGTGAATCTTTAAGGGATTCCGTTTATAATTCGCTTAAAAAGGCTATTATGACCGGTGTTCTTTTGCCGGATGAGCGATTAATGGAGATTCCTATAGCTAATCAATTAGGAGTAAGCAGAACTCCTGTCAGAGAGGCTATTCAGAGACTAGAAAAGGAGCTTTTGGTTATTTCATCACCAAGATGCGGTGCCAAGGTTGCAGGAATTACTTACAAAGCGGTTAAGGATGCATTAGATGTCAGAATTGGAGTAGAGAGCATGGTGGTGCGTTTTGCCGTGGCTAATATAACGGAAGAACAGCTGCAGGAGCTTAAGAGCATCAATACTGAAATTCGCGAAACTATTGAAGAAGGTAATGTGGTAAAAATATCTGATCTGGATAATCTTCTCCACAGAAAAATTGTGGAGGCAACCGGAAACAATGTTTTGAAGGATATTATGGGTATGTTGGAGGAACACGTACTCAGATATAGATTTGAATATATTAAGAGTATTAAGGACAGCTGTCACATTGCTGAAGAGCATGATATGATAATCGACGCCCTTGAGAAAAAGGATGTAGAGGCGGCAAGTAAGTATATGGTGGACCATATCAGCAGACAGAAAGATGAGATTTGCAAAATTATTTACGAAAAATTGAATAACTAACCGGTAACGGGAAATAATCCCCCATAGGTAAGAGGTTATTAAGAACCTTGGACAGATGGAGGATTGTTTTATGAAAAAATTTATTATTACCGTTGGTTTTTTGGTCGTATTGTTTTTGGCAGGTACATATTTTATCAGAAAAAGTGATACATATAAGGTGCAGAAAGAAATTGCAGATGAGATAATCAGATTTCACGTAAGAGCCAATAGTGACAGCGAGGAAGATCAGGAGCTTAAGCTTAAGGTTAAAGACAGACTGGTGACATATTTGGAAGAGGAACTGGAAGATGCCAATCAGCTTGACGAAGCAAGAAATATTTTATATGATGACAGAGATGAAATAAAAGCTATTGCCTTAGAGGTAATACAGGCTGAGGGCTACGATTATCAGGTGGATGTATATTTTGAAGAGGCTTATTTCCCAATGAAAGTATATGGAGACATGAGCTTTCCTCCGGGAATATATGAGGCATTCCGGGTGGATATTGGAGATGCCTGTGGCAAAAACTGGTGGTGTGTTCTCTACCCTCCATTATGTTTTGTGGATTCCACATATTCCGTAGTTCCTGATGATACCAAGGCACAGTTTCAGGAGATTTTGTCAGAGGAAGCCTACAGTGCCATTTGCAATGATGACACGACAGAAAATATATATGAATTCAGATTTAAATTTTTAACTTTTTTAAATCCGGATTAGAAGGACAGAGTATGAACAAAAGAGTTTGGATTAAAATAAAAGGACTTCACAATGCCAATGAGCCGGAGGAGGATGTAGTTGAGGTTATCTACCCTGGCAGCTATTACAAGAGAGATGGCAAACATTTTATTAAATATGAAGAGCCGGTAGAAGGCGGTGAAGAGATTAATAATAATCTGTTAAAAATATCTCCTAATGAGGTGGAGATTATTAACAGAGGTCAGTCTGCATATCAGATGACATTTACGAACGGCCGCAAGAATATGACTTACTATGCAACTCCGTATGGTGGGATTAATATGGGTGTTGATACTTATTCGTTGGACATAACGGAGACTGAGGATAGAATTAATGTGGATATAAGATATGGTCTGGAGATTAATCTGGATTATATCTCTAAGTGCAGGGTGAGCATTGAAATTGAATCGGTAGAGGATAAATAGATGAACAAAATCTGGCCATATATTAAGGATGGAATGATTACCATAATTATTTTGTGTATATCATTCCTCATTAGTTTATTATTTCAAAATGTCTTTGAAGTACAGGAGCATATTACAACCATTTTTGTATTTGCAGTATTCTTAATATCTTTGCTAACGCAGGGGTATGTGTATGGAATTTTGGCTGCTTTTATGGGAATGATTGCGGTTAATTATGCTTTTACTTTTCCGTATTTTGCATTAAATTTTACCATTCCTGTTAATTTAATATCAGCAATTGTAATGGTAATTGTCTCAATTCTGACCAGTGCCCTCACTACCAAATTAAAGCTTCACGAGGCAATTAAGGCTGAAAGTGAAAAAGAGAGAATGAGAGCCAATCTTTTGCGGGCAATATCCCATGATTTGCGAACACCTTTAACCACTATTTACGGCTCAAGTACAACATTGCTTGAAAATAGTGAAACTATGACCGAGGAGCAGAAGCAAAAAATAGTTTTGGGAATTAAGGAGGGTTCAGAGTGGCTTATCAGAATGGTGGAGAATCTTTTGTCCATTACCAAAATTGACAGCGGGCAGGTCAAAATAATTAAAACTGCCACAGTGCTGGACGAGCTTGTGGATTCCGTTATAATTAAGTTTAAAAAAAGATATCCGACACAGGAGGTTGCTATAGAAATTCCGGAAGATATGGTGGTCATACCAATGGATGCCATTCTTATTGAGCAGGTTATTATAAACCTTCTTGAAAATGCTGTACAGCATGCTGCTAATATGACCACACTTTCCTTTAAAGTGTATACCCTCGGCAAACGGGCAATATTTGAGATTATGGATAATGGTTGTGGCATTCCGCCTGAGCGTTTAAACAGTATTTTTACTGGGTACTATGAGGCTAAGGAGGAACCGGCAGACAGTCAGAAAAAGAATGCAGGAATAGGATTAGCGGTATGCGCTACGATAATTAAGGCACACGGAGGCGACATCAAAGCAGAAAATGTAAAAAATGGTGGCGCTGTATTCCGTTTTACTCTGGATACGGAGGAAGCAGAAGATGGCAAATAATAAATATAAAATACTTTTGGTTGAGGACGAGGCAAACATTCGTAATCTTGTGACAACAATGCTTGAAACCGCGGGTTATCAGGTGATTATTGCCAGGACTTGCGGTGTAGCCCAAACATTATACACATCCCATATGCCGGATTTAATAATTCTGGATTTGGGACTTCCGGATATGGATGGTATGAATTTGCTGGATTATGTAAGGGAATATTCATTAACTCCGATTATCGTGTTGTCCGCCCGTTCGGATGAAGCCGATAAGGTTATTGCCCTTGACAGTGGAGCCAATGATTACATAACCAAGCCTTTTGGCTCTGCGGAGCTTCTGGCACGTGTCAGAACAGCTCTTCGTAATAACCGACACAGCTCCAGTGAAGGAAGACTTCCGGGGGGCAAATTCGTATTAAAAGACCTTGTTATAGACTATGACGCCAGACAGATTTTTATTAAAAAAGAAGAAATAAAACTTACACAGACGGAATATAATATAGTGACATTGCTGTCTGAAAACTGTGGCAAAATGATGACCTATTCTGCAATTATTAAAGCAATATGGGGGGGCTTGGAGCAGGAAGGCAGTGTGAAGAAATTACAGGTAAATATGGCTAATATCAGAAAAAAATTCGGATCCAGACCCGGAGAGGGTAACTATATTATTAATGAACTGGGTGTTGGTTATCGTATGAATGACGAAAGATAGTAATCTTAACTGTCTCTTAACCAGTGAGATGTTATAATCACCTACAGAATGGGGAAGTTTGGTTTTTCTCCATGCAAAAGAAGAAGTATAAGGTAGGTAATTTTATGACTATTTTTAATATGCTGACACTCATTGGAGGACTTTGTCTATTCTTATTTGGTATGAACCTGATGGGACAGGCTCTTGAGCGTCGGGCAGGAAGCAAGCTACAGACCATTCTTGGCAAGATGACAACTAACAAGATGGCAGGAATGTTTACCGGACTTGGAGTAACCTCAATTATTCAAAGTTCATCCGCCACTACTGTAATGGTTGTAGGTTTTGTAAACTCAGGATTAATGACATTAAGACAGGCTATTAACGTAATTATGGGTGCCAATATCGGTACCACAGTAACAGCCTGGATATTAAGTCTTGGAGGAATTGAAAGCGACAACATTGTAATGCAGATGCTTAAACCAATGTCATTTACTCCTATTCTTGCTCTTATTGGTATTGTTTTGTATATGTTTTGTAAGAGCGATAAAAAGAAGGATACAGGAACAATTTTACTTGGTTTCACTGTGTTGATGTTTGGTATGGATATTATGACGGACTCTGTTTCAGGACTTGCGGATATTCCTGCATTCCAGAACCTGTTTGTTATGTTCAAAAATCCAATTCTGGGTGTTTTGGTTGGTGCAATTCTTACTGCGATTATTCAGTCAAGCTCTGCATCAGTTGGTATTTTGCAGGCACTCACAATGACCGGGGCGGTATCCTATGGTGCGGCAATTCCGATTATTATGGGACAGAACATCGGTACATGTATTACAGCTATTCTTTCATCCTTTGGAACTAACCGCAACGCTAAGCGTGCAGCATTAGTACATCTTTCATTTAATGTAATTGGTACTATTGTATGGCTTACAGTATTTACACTGGTGGATTTCGTTGTGGAGCCGGCACTGTTTGACCAGGCGGCAACAACATCCGGTATTGCGGTGGCTCATTCAGCATTTAATATTGGTTGTACAATCCTTTTGCTTCCAATGACTTCATTTCTTGAGAAGCTGGCTTATAAGCTTGTACCGGAAACCAAGCTTCCGGATACTGTTACTGAATTGGATGAACGTCTGCTTAATACTCCTGCGGTAGCTCTTGAGCGTTGTCACGTTCTTGCAATAGATATGGCTAAGGATGCAATTGCTTCACTTAAAGATGGTATTACCTGCTTAACCGCGTACACACCGGAGCTTGCGAAGGCTGTTCGTGATATGGAAGATAAGACGGACCACTATGAGGATATTATCGGTACATATCTTGTAAAGCTCAGTGCTTTGCAAATTAGTGATAAGGACAGTGCCAAAGCTGCTATGCTTTTGAAAGTAATTGGAGATTTGGAACGTATTTCAGACCATGCAGTTAATCTTTTGGATTCAGCAGAAGAAATAAGAAATAAGAGCGTTACCTTTTCTGAGGAAGCCAAAACAGAGCTTGCGAACCTTTCCAAAGCGTCAGAGGAGATTCTTGATTTATCCTATTTGGCTTTTGCTGAGAGCAATATGGAGGCGGCAAGAACGGTTGAACCTCTGGAACAGGTTATTGATAAGCTTAAAGAGATAATGCGTAACAATCATATTTCCCGCTTGCAGCAGGGTTCATGCAGTATTGAAACGGGATTTGTATGGTCGGATATCATTACCAATTTAGAGCGCGCCTCAGATCATTGCTCTAATATTGCAGGCTGTGTAATTGATGCAGAGGATAGAAATTTAAATCTTCACGAATCGCTTAGAGTAATGAAGACGGATAGCTCCTATTATAAAGAGCAGTATGAAGCATTTGCTTCTAAGTATTTATAAACAGGCAAATTAATATGCCCTCTTACATAAGATATGTGAGAGGGCATTTATTTTATAGGAAAGTTAAGAGTCAGCTTTGATATTTAATATAAGGAGAGTTTGATGCAGATAGTAATTATAGGACTTGGCAACATAGGAAGAAAAATTTTAAAAACCCTTTCTGGAAAAGAGTACATAATTACCATTATAGATGAAGATAAGGAGAAAATAGAAAGACTTATAGAGCAGTATGATGTATATGGCATTGTGGGGAATGGTGCCTGTATGGATGTCCAGACTGGGGCAAATGTTGCAGAAGCAGATATGGTTATTGTACTTACCGGAAGCGATGAGCTGAATGTTCTGGCATGTCTGGTTGCCAAAAGGCTGGGTGCAAAAAATACCATTGCAAGGGTGAGAAATCCTGATTATAGAAAACAAATTATAGAGATGAAGGATGATTTGGGAATTACTATGGTTGTCAATCCAGAGCAGGAAACGGCCAATGAAATATTCAGTTTAATCAGCATTCCTTCAGTAGCACAGATAGAATATTTTGCAAAAGGACGAGTGCTTCTGGTTGAGATTGTAGCAGAGAAAGGCTGTATGTTAATTGGGGAAAGTCTCAAATCCTTAGGTGAAAGACTGACTGTAAAAGTCCTTATATGTGCGGTACAGAGAGGGGACAAGGTAATAATTCCTTCCGGTAATTTTGTAATTGAAGAAGGGGACAAAATACATTTCACCTCCGATGCCAAAAAACTGGGAGATTTCTTTGCGGAAACAAATCTAATAAAATCCCCTCTTAAGAATGTTATGATTATCGGAGGGGGACGCACAGGTTTTTATCTGGCTGATGCGTTAGCAAGGAAAAAATACATAGTAAAGCTGATTGAAAATAAGCCTGCGGCAGCAGAGGCGTTAGCGGAGTTTCTTCCTAACGTAACCATTGTTTGTGGAAATGGAACCCAGCATGATTTACTGCTGGAGGAGGGCATTGAGGCAATGGATGCATTTGTGGCTCTGACAGATATTGATGAAGAAAATATAATAGTATCTATGTTTGCCAATAAAATGAAAGTAAAAAAGACCATTACCCAAATCAGAAATGATGACTTATTCGATATGTTAAGTGAGCTGGGGATTAATAACAACGTATCTCCCAAGGATATTGTAGCAAACAGGATTATCAGTTATATACGTGCGCTGGCAAATACCAGAGGGAGTAATGTACTGACCCTGTATCAGCTGGTTAATAACCGGGTGGAGGCTTTGGAATTTGGAGCCAAAATAAGGGAAAAATTTTATGATACACCACTGAAAGCTTTAAAAATAAAAGAAAACTGTCTGATTGCCTGCATTATCAGAGAAAATGCGGTGATTATTCCTGACGGCAATTCTGAGATAAAACTGGGTGACAATGTGGTTGTGGTGACAACACACAAGGATTTTGATGATTTAGCGGATGTTTTTAATTAGGGGGCGTTATGAATTTTATAAAAATTAGTAAAATCCTCGGAAAGATTATGATATTAGAAGGGGCTTTAATGTGTGCTCCCTTGCTGGTCAGTTGTGTTTATAAAGAGTCATTAAAAAATGTACTTGCATTTTTAATACCAATAGTAGTGGTGGTGGTGATTGGATTTTTACTACAGATACCAAGAAGTAAGAGAAACGCGCTGTATCAGAAGGAAGGCTTTGCTCTTACCGCTATGGTATGGATATTAATGACTCTGATTGGTGCAGTTCCGTTTGTGGTTAACGGAGATATCCCTAATTACATAGATGCCTGTTTTGAGATTATGTCAGGTTTTACCACCACCGGTTCAAGCGTTATTGAGGATATTACAGAGGTTTCCCGTTCAACTCTGTTCTGGCGAAGCTTTTCTCATTGGATTGGTGGGATGGGAATTCTGGTATTTGTGCTTATTTTTATTCCGGAAAGTAATGACGGTTCATCTATGTATCTGCTTCGTGCAGAAAGTCCCGGCCCTCAGGTTGGTAAGATTGTTTCTAAAATGAAGGTGACGACCAGGATATTGTACCTGATTTATCTTGGAATGACAGTTCTGGAAATATTTATATTAATGCTTGATAAACCAATTACGGGGTATGAAGATGACCAGTTTTTTTTCAGCCTGTTAGCAACCTTTGGATGTGCCGGAACAGGCGGTTTTGGGTTTATTCCGGGAAGCATGGAATTATTTCACCCTTTTTCACAGTATGTGATGTCAATTTTTTTAATATTGTTTGGATGTAATTTCAGTCTTTATTACCTGATTTTAATTGGTAAAATTAAAGATGTATTTAGAAGTGAAGAGTTTAAAAGTTATTTTGCCATTATTGCAGTAGCAGTGGGATTTGTATTTATAAGTCTCGTGGGGAAGCTTGAGACGGAGGAGGCGTTCAGACATTCCCTGTTTCAAGTGGCATCTCTTATGACTACGGCTGGATATTCAACTACGGACTATGATGTGTGGCCGATGCTTGGAAAAACAACTTTGGTGGTTGTTATGTTTATAGGTGCTATGGCAGGTTCCACCGCGGGAGGAATTAAGGTGTCCAGAATTGTTATTGCAATGAAGGGCGCATATATCAGCATTAGAAAACTGATTAATCCAAGGTATGTCCCAAAAGCAAAATTCGAGGGTAAAACATTGGAGAAGAATACCATTAATGATGTGTTTGCATTTATAACCTTGTATTTTTTCATTTTTATAATGGGAATTTTTTTGTTATCCTTTGACCCGGCAAATGGAAGGGCGATAACAATTTCTTCAGATGTGGGAGTGTATACGGTGGAGCATGGTTTTTTTAGTAATTTTTCTGCTGTGCTTACATGCATTTCTAATGTGGGGCCTGCCTTTGAAGCGGTGGGACCATATTCGAGCTTCGCAAAGTACAGTGAATTTTCCAAAATTGTCCTGACCATCATAATGTTATTGGGGAGGCTGGAAATTTTACCGGTATTAATTCTCTTTAATCCTAAAACATGGAAAAAAGCATAAATATAAAAAGTGAGAGCTGCTTTTGGCAACTCTCACTGTGTTATCAGAATTATTTTTTCTTCTTAGATTTCTTAGTGTTATCATCTTTCTCTGTAGCCTTATCCAATGCCTTCTGCTGCATTTTCTTAAAGAAACCTTTCTTAACCTTAGGCATCTCAACGTTACCACGAACATGCTTGATTTCTGTAATGTACATACCGCTTACAGCAACCTTGACCTCTGTCTTAACAGGGAGACTGTCAAAAACCTTCTCATCTGCAATGAGAGTCATAACTCTTGGGCCGACTTTGGCTTTGACTATAGGGAGCTTGGCAAATTTCATATATTTAGGTATCTGGTCTGCAATCATCTTCGGCATATTGGCATCCTTGGCCTTCATACGCTTCTTATCAATAATCAACATAGAGATTGTCTGGGATGCTGCATCAATCTGAGCCTGTGAAGCTTCCTGCTTCTTCATCATCTTCTGTGCAATAATAATCAGTACAATAAAAATTACAAGGATAACTCCTAATACAATCAATATAACTTTAACCGCTGTGGGCATACCCGCTGCTAATAACATAACTATCCTCCTATAGTTCTCATAATAATCAAATAATATTGTAACATTTTTTTATTAAATTGCAAATAATAAATTAACAGTGTATACTATATAAAGAAAATGTTTTAGGAGTATATTGCATGATTAGATTTATATTGGCAGTTTTGTTTTTAGTATTTTTCTTTATTACCAGTATCCCTCTGCTACTGGTGGAGTGGATAATCGGAAAGTTTAATAAGCGTGCCAAAGATATGAGTTCATTAAGAATTGTTCAGTTTGTTCTCAAGGGAGTATTATTTATAGCGGGAACCCAGACTACCGTTATAGGACTTGACAGAATTCCTAAGGATGAAGCAGTGTTGTTTGTGGGTAACCACAGAAGTATTTTTGATGTGGTGGTTGCATATTCTAAGATGCCGAATCTTACAGGTTTTATCGGTAAGAAAGAACTGATTAAGGTTCCGTTTTTAAATATCTGGATGAAGAATGTTAACTGTTTGTTTCTGGACAGGCATAACATTAAAGAGGGCTTGAAAACCATGCTTACCGGAATTGACAGGGTTCGTGATGGAATATCCATGACTATTTTCCCTGAGGGAACCAGAAGCGAGACGGAGGATATGCTTCCGTTTAAAGAAGGTAGTCTTAAAATTGCCGAGAAGACCGGTTGTAAGATTATACCTATGGTTCAGAATAACACGGAGGCATGTTTTGAAAACCAGAGCCCAAGGGTTAGAAGAGCCCATACGGTGCTGGAATTCTGCGAGCCTGTAGATGTTAGCCAGCTTACCAAGGAAGAGAAGAAATTCTTAGGAGCATATGTTCAGAAGATTATAGCAACCAAGTATCAGGAAAATATGAAATTAGTGTAGGGGATTGGCTCTAGAATCTGTTAATAATAAAAGCAAGGGCTACAACCTGCACTACTAATATAAAAGGCATACCCAAGACAAAATACCAGTGGCGGGTTTTGTGCTTGAAAAAATGCATACCTATTGTAGAACCAAGTGCCCCAAAAAGGATAGCAGTGGCAAAAAGAGCGGCTTCGCTTATACGCCATCCCTTTTTGCGGGCTCTATTTTTATCCACACCCATAAGGGCAAAAGAAATTATGTTGATGATTATAAGGTATGCAGTTAAGATATATTTTAAATATTGCTCCATTATTATTCCTCTTTTTTGTTTTTTCTGCATTA
>CAZNUK010000029.1:0-25808 GCA_964576255.1 uncultured Butyrivibrio sp. | reverse complement strand
ATTGTGCCTAAAAATCAATTGAATAACATTCTTATTGACTGAATATATTTTATTATGATTAAAATAATAAAAATTATATTTCCTTTACTTTTATTTGTGTTGTTATTATTCACACATAATGTAGTATTATCCGGTGCTGTCAAGGGACTTAACACATGGTTTTCTGCTTTAATACCTGCATTATTACCATATATGCTGTTCAGTAACATTATGATTAAATCGGGGCTTGCGCCTAATATGGCAAAAATAGCAACACCAATTACAAAAGGATTAAAAATCTCTTCCAATGCAGCTTATCCTATTATGTCCGGATTATTTTTTGGATGCCCAGCCTGTGCTGCTAATTTATCACTTATGATTAGCGATGAGCAGATAGACAAGGATACTGCCTGCTTCTGTGTGTGCGCCTTTAATAATATAAGCCCATCATATATTATTGGCTTTGTATGTATGGGATTACTTAACAGTACCAGACTTGTACCAGTAGTACTGGCTGTATTTTACATATCATTATTATTGTCAACCATATTAATTAGAAAAATATTTTTTAATAACCTTGCTCTGTCAAATTCGCCCGCTTATAAAACATCAACTTCTGACAAAAGGATTTTAAACAATTCCATAAAAACCACTTTGATTAATATGGGACTGTTAGGGGGCTATGTTATTATTTTTTCAATAATAACAGAATACATTATTTCACTGCCCATTAATGGGACAATTAATGTATGCCCATTTATAGAAATTGCACAAGGAAGCGTTCTCATATGCCAGAGTGATTATTCCATTGCAAAAAAACTGCTCATATTACTTCCTTCCCTGTCTTTTGGTGGATTTTCCAGTATTTTTCAAACTCTCGGGGTGGATACGGAAGGATTTATTGACGTAAAAAAATACATATACAGCAAGGTTCTATCCGGCATTATCTGCCTGATATTCACCGTTATTACTGTATATGTACTCAAAATTCCTGTTTAATCCTCTTCGTTCATCATTTCCTTAACATTGGCAGCTAATGCTTCTTCAGCGGCAACTGCTTCTGGCTCCGGACGAAGCTCCTTACGGTTAGATACAACAATATTCAAATCCTTATTAAGTGAGCTGATTAACGCATCATATTTAGCCTTATTATTCTCAAGGGAATGTTCAATAATCATCTGAAGATTACCTAACATATCATCTGTGTACTGGATAGCTCCAAGACGAATATTGCCTGCATCCTCAACAGCTCTGTCAACAATCTGCTGTGCCTTGGCACTTGCATCAGCAATAACTGCATTAGCCTGCTCAATGGCTCTCTGCATAATCTCATGCTCATTAATAAGTTCTTCTGTCTGAACCTGAGCTTCTCTAATCATTCTGTCAGCCTGCTCCTTGGCATCCATAAGGATGGCATCCTTATTGCTAATAAGCTTCTGATACTTCTTAATCTCATCAGGCGTTTTAAGACGAAGCTCTCTTATTAATTCATCAAGCTCTTCCTTGTTAACCGCAATCTTCGTGCTGGAAAGTGGAACCGGCTTACAGCTTGCTATATAATCTTCAATTTCACTAATTATTTGTTCTATCCTGCTCATATCAACACTCCATTCGTAATAATCCCATAACTTCTTTCTATCATATCACTAATAAACAATAAAGACAATTAGAAAATTTATTTTTTCTTCTTCCACTGCTTATACGCCTCCAACGCCTCTTTATACATCCTTACAGCGTCTTCAACACTATTACCAGAAAGCTCCTTCTCCTGATATCTGGAAGCTTCAACAAGATACATAAAAGCACTGATGTCGTAGCCTGTTTTTGCTTCAAACTCACTGGCGAATTCATATGGCGTTTTACTTTTTACATACTTGGTTATCAGACTGCATTTATCCTGTAGTCTGATGTAAAGCATTACAATACCATCCCCGGGATTTGATTTTCTCACTTTTTTAATAAAGGATTTCTCCTGTACCATCGGTGAGAACACCTTCACTATAAGAATAATCATCAAAAGCACCACAGAAACTGCAGCAAAAATAATCACAATTCTCACCCCAAGGGTCAAAACATAGGTCACGACCATTACATTATTATCATTTTCCGCTTCATCCACCAGACTTTCCATTACATCACCAAGCGTTGGGTCATACACTGTATAACCATAATTAGGAATAAACACCTCCGCATAAGCATGTGAATCGCTGGCTCTTACTATTAACTCAACACCACCCTCAAGGGTGTCTGCTGCGTTATCCGTTGCGTACCCCTCAACATATCTGGTAATCAGCCCTACTGACCTTGCCATAAGCACATAAGCTGAGGCAAAATCAGAGCAGGTGCCTTTTTTACCTTCAAACAGAAAATACTCCACGCTGTCATCGGGTGCATCATAACCCAGCTGATATTTAAAGCCCTCATCAAAATATAACATCAGAGCCTCTGCTTTCTCCCAGTCATAAGTGCAGTCCTTGGTTATTTCTTCGGCAAGTCCCCTTACGGAGTCAGGTATTTTCTCGTTTTCATCTTTATATGAATTGGCATAACTACGCGCTGTGTAAGTAGCTCTGACATAGTTATATACACCATCGCTTAATTCATCTTCACCATATTCATCAAGAATAGCCTTAACCTCAGTTAGCATTTCAAAACTTACATCAATGCTATAATTGGACCCCCCAAGCAAAAACCACTGATTGCGAGTTGCAAATTCATCATAAAACTCTATCTGATACACATTATCACTGGACAACAACTCTCCATAGCACTGATAATCTCCGTTAACAGTAACAAAGATTTTCTCCTGTTCATCCGGCTCATTATACTCAAATACTTTTCCTCGGATTGGATATACATATAATTTAGATTCAAAATTATATGTTTTAACTTCTGCATAAATCTTTTCATCCACTATTTCAGATTTCACAAGACGCTTCATATTGTATTTTTCAATTATTCCGGGACTATATTCCTCTGCTTTTTTGATTGCCGCCACAAGCATTTCTAGGTTAAGCTCGATATCGCTGTAAGAACCAACCCAGTTCTCATACACATACCCACGATTATAATTCTCATCATATATCACCCAATGATTTTCCTCATAATCATAATAATCAAAGGTGCTTCTATGCAGGTACAGGGTCATTTCCCTATCAAGGCCCGTAACCGCATACAGTTTACGCATATTAAGGGACTGAATATTATCTGCATTTCCTGAAAACTGTGATGAGCCCACATAATCCGACGGAACCTCCACATCGGAATTTCCGCCCAAAAACCTGTCCTCAAACTCTGAATAATATCTGGTATTGCTACTTTTAGGAATGGCAAATGCAAGCAAAATAAACATTATCGAATACATCCCCAATGACAAAATCCAGTTAATCCTTCCTATCAGTCTTTTATTGGAATCTCTTTTTTGCCGGTTACTTATAAGAAAAGCCGCAACATTCAATACTACCACAATCATAACCTGAATGATGTTAACACTCTTAACCAGCTTAATATGCACAAGGAAAGCAATAAGGCTGATAAGCAGTAACACAAAGGTTCTATACTGAATCAAAGTGTAATAATATACCACCATGGCAAAAAACAAGGTCAAAAAACATATAAGCACCATTAGATACCTTATATTGTTCTCGGAATTTTCCCCACCGGATAAAAACCATTCCAAAAAGGAACTTGAAGGTGTCATAAAGTTTCCCGCCAGCATAAGTGATATTACTACGGTTCCCGTTATTGCAAGAAACCCAATAAATTTATGTTTTCTTGCAAAATTGCACAGCGAAAACAAAAGAATTACCACAACTATCTGAAGCAACGTCCAGCCGGAAAATACCGGCACTTCAAAAGCGTCAAATACAATCACACTTAAAATCAGTGCAAGACAATATGCCAGTGATTGTTCTTTGACATAGCCTGGTAGTTTTTCTTTAAAGCTCTTTTTATTTGAATTTTTAACCTCTACAAAGGATTTTTTATCATTTTTTGAATTAACCTCCACCCAATCGTCAAGGGCAGAAAAAACGCTTGTATTAGTCCTTACACTGACAGCACCGGCACTATTAGGTGTAACCATCACATATGATGCATCCTCTGTTAAAAGTTCTCTGCCCGGAAATCTATTTCTCTGTCTTTCTGAAAATCCGTACTCAGCCATTTGCATTCTGAGATTTTCCACATCTTTTTCATCCTCAATTTCAAAAAGTGAAAAAGAGTCCTCAAAACGGGCATAAAAATTCACGGAATAATCGTTCATAACAAGTACTCTGATTATTCCCAATGCATTTTCCACTGCATCCTGAGCAACCATAGGCGCATATGCATCCTCCGGCAGCTTATCCCGGTTAAAATATCCATCAAGAACCACATTAACACTACTGGCATTCATTTCATCATCCAGTCTGACTAAAAGCTTATTCCTCTTGGCAGACTGCTTCCAGTTAATTCTTTTGATTGGGTCACCGGGTACATATTCTCTCTTATCATACCCCGGAAAGCCTCCAAAGGTATTAATTGTACTTTCCTTGGTATCTTCGGAATCCTCGCCATTAAGAGACTCCTGCATAACTCTGAGAATTCTCTCGTCCTTAGGCGACACCTGAGCCACATCCGGTATAACATATACAATTTGAGTAAGAGTTTTATCTTTGATGGATTTTGGAACAAATGAAAATAATCCCAGATAATCGGAAACTCGTAACTCTTTAATTCCAATCTCTGACCTGCCGCAGATATTTGCATTAAATTTAATGGTTATTGTCTTAGAAGACAATGGCATTATAGTTGTAATAACTCCCTCATCCTCGGCGGTTACACCATCACCATTTAATATATTTAGTTCAATAGGTGTTGTGGGAAAAATCGTTTTATTCCTAAGAGTTACACTAATCTCACAGCTATCACCCTTTGACAGCTTAACTGACTCCATATCACATTCAATGGATAAACTGCTTTTGGTTAACAACGCAAAAAACACTGACAGTATCGGTGCCAGTATTAATGCAATAAGCATAAACCAACCAACGCTTGCATTTAAAAACAAAGCAAACACTATGGTCAGAGCCAATGCTAATATATAACTAATTACTCCTTTTATTATCCTGAATGTTTTCTTCATTACTGTGATTATTCTCCCAAAACGGTAACAAACTTCATTAATCTTTCAATTGCTTCCTCATTATCCTTTACCATGGTTTTACCCTTAGAGGTAAGCATAATTCTGTGGGCAAATACAAATGGTGCAAGTTTTTTAATATCATCCGGCACCACGTAATCCCTGCCTTTGACAAAAGCATATGCCTTGGCCATTCGATACATGGCAATACTGCCTCTTGGACTGACTCCAAGCTTAATAAAATCCGCCGTTCTGGTGGATTCAACTATATCCACAATATATGCCTGTATTGCAGGTGAACAATTTACCTCTTTAATTCCCTCTTTAAGCATCTCAATTTCTTCACAGCTGATAACCTGACTAAGATTTTTAGGCAAAATATTATCCTCGTTACGTTTAAGAATATCTAACTCATCCATTTTATCTGGATAACCAATGCTCATTTTAATAATAAATCTATCCATCTGAGCCTCCGGCAAATGATATGTTCCGAAGGTTTCTACAGGATTTTGCGTTGCAAGAACCATAAACGGTCTTGGAAGCTCGTAAGTATTGCCGTCAATACTGACCTGACGCTCTTCCATAATTTCCAAAAGAGCCGACTGGGATTTTGGTGATGAACGATTAATCTCATCTGCAAGAAGAAAATTGCAGAAGGTTGCTCCCTTTTTAAACTCAGATACCCCTGTTCCCTGATTAATCATTGTAAAGCCTGTAATATCTGTAGGCATAACGTCCGGCGTCATCTGAATTCTTCCAAAAATTCCATTGCAGGAATTGGCAAGTGCTGCCACAAGCTGGGTTTTACCGACTCCCGGTACATCTTCAATTAATACATGACCACCGGCAAGCATTGCTGCAACAACCAGCTCGATACTTTCCCTCTTGCCTACAATTATTTTTTCTACATTATCAACTAATGCCTTAATTTTAAAATTATATTGTTCTGTTCTTTCAAGCATAGCCCACACTCCTTAAATCTACTGTTATTATATCCTATGTATAAAAATATGCTGATTGGTTTTGTACTGTTTAACCTTATAAGTTTCAAATCCAAGCTCCTCCAGATAGGAAAAATCCGTATCCAAAAGTGCTTCCACAACAATTGTTGTGTACTGACTTACATAAGGCATACCTGACAACGTTTCTAAAACCTGTCGCTCCAGCCCTTCATCATATGGAGGGTCCATAAAAATCACATCTATCTCTTCTTCGTTTCTTAACTTTTCAAGCGCAAATAAAGCATCTGTTTCCAACACAACAGACTCCTCAGTAAACTTAGTAAATCTGAGATTTTCCTTAATGCAACCAATTGCTGTTTTGTTATTCTCCACAAAATAAGCTTTCTTAGCCCCACGACTAAGTGCTTCAATTCCAATTCCCCCACTTCCAGAAAATAAATCCAGAAAAACAGCTCCCGGTATATCATTTTGAAGCACATTAAATAATGTTTCTTTGGTCCTGTCCTGAGTAGGTCTTGTATTAAGCCCTGCCGGAGTTTTTAAGGGCATACTTCTTCTGCTTCCTGCTATAACTCTCATTATTTGTACCTCTTTCCTTCCTGTTCTTCGTAGTATATTGTACCATTTTCAATCATTTTGTAATTATTGCCATGAATTTCAAAAATATTAACACAACAGTTACGCTGAAAAATTCCTTCCCAGAAATCCTTAATTTCGTCATGATTAAGATTAAGCATTAATGCCTTATTAAGAGCACCATGGGCGACAATTAACATTCTCTCGGCGGTCTTTGAAGCTGGAACAACAACCTTTTCTATAAAGTCTTTGGTTCTGTCCACTAATTCTTGATAAGACTCTCCACCCTCCGGCGCCTCGTAATTAGCCGGATCGGTAAAAAACTTCTGAAACTTGGGAGGTCTTTCATTAAGAGGAACTCCCTCCATCTCGCCAAAAGAAATTTCCAAAAGACGGTCATCTGTAATGATGTCCACTTCTCTGTCCATTCTTATAATTTCTGCTGTTTTATAAGCTCTTTTAAGAGGGCTGGAATATATACAGTCAAATTTAACATCCTTAAGAGCTCTGGCTGTAATTTCCGCCAGCTCTATTCCGTATTCATTAAGCTCTGTGTCGCTTCTTCCCTGTAATCTCTTTTCTTTATTCCAGTCCGTTTCTCCATGACGGATAATATATAATTCCATTATGCTCACCTATATCGTAAGATTAATATTATTTTCTCGTATTTTATCCCTTAGAGACCTATGCTCATCTTTCGTAAGTCCCGGGTCATCTAAAAGTATGCGACTTGCCATATCCGATGCAAGTTTAAGAGTATCTGCGTCAATAAATATGTCACCCAAATCAAAGCCCATTTCTCCACTTTGTCTGGTTCCAAGAATATCTCCCGGTCCACGTAACTTCAGGTCCTGTTCAGCTACATAAAAACCATCGTTACTGTCTTTGAGAATTTTAAGTCTTTCCTTAGTAACCTCATTTTTGCTGTCGCTTACAAAAATACAATAAGATTGGTCTTTACCTCTTCCAACTCGTCCTCTAAGCTGGTGAAGACCTGATAATCCAAATCTCTCTGCATTCTCCACCATCATAACTGTTGCATTAGGCACATTAATTCCAACCTCAACAACTGTGGTTGACACTAAAATTTTTATGTAACCCTGTTCAAATTCGGACATTATCTGATTCTTCTGTGCAGGCTTCATTTTGCCATGAAGATACTCCACTCTGACATCCTTAAATTCCTTGGATAACATAGCCGCATAATCCACTACGTTCTCCACATTCTCCAATTCACCCTCATCAGCCATAGCACATATAATATATGCCTGATGACCTTTTTCAATTTCATTTCGTATAAACCTATAGGCATTAGGTCTGTAGGAAGTGTCTACAACGCAATTCTTAATTGGTAATCTTTCAGCAGGTTTTTCATTAATTATTGAAATATCCAAATCTCCGTATAAAATAACTGCAAGGGAACGAGGTATTGGTGTTGCACTCATAACCAACACATGAGGCGACTGTCCTTTTTTCTGAAGTTTTTCTCTTTGAAGCACTCCAAAACGATGCTGCTCATCTGTAACAACCAGTCCAAGTCTCATAAATTCCACATCATCCGTTATTACAGCATGAGTACCAACAACAATGTCAGCCCTGCCGAGAAGAATATCTTCTCTTGCCTTACGCTTATTGGCTACTGTCAGAGACCCTGTAAGTAACACGCAGTTAATATTTAGATTATTCTGTTCTATAATTTCCACAAAGGTTTCATAATGCTGGGTTGCAAGCACCTCAGTTGGTGCCATAATGGCAGTCTGATATCCTGCCGCAACTGCATCCACCATTGACAACAAGGCAATAATTGTCTTACCAGAACCAACATCCCCCTGAATTAACCTATTCATCATTCTGTCGCCGGACATATCTTCAATAATTTCACTATAAACCTTCTTCTGAGCACCTGTTAAATCATAGCTTAAATTCGCAAGAATACTTGCAGTTTGTGTAGAACTTTGTATTTTTATAGGGTTTTTTGCAAGTAAATTTGCATTTTTCCGACCTCTAATTCCCAGAGAAAATGTCAAAAACTCGTCAAAAACCAGTCTTTTTCTGGCTTTTTTAAGATTATCATAATCCACCGGAAAATGTATGCCCCTATAAGCATCAGAAAGGGATATTAAATCACAGTCCTTTAGAATATATTCCGGCACATATTCCACGCCAAAATTCTCCTGTAAAAAGCACTGTTTTACCGCTTTAGTTACCAGATTATTGGTAAGTCCTGCTGTCAGAGGATAAATTGGCTGCATGGAATTAAGCTTTCGGCTATATTCATCATAACTATATATAACAGATTGTTCCATAAAAACAAGGTTGCCCCTAAAAGCAACCTTGCCTCTGAATATATATCTATATCCACGTTTTAATTGATTTTTAATAAAAGGCATATTAAACCATGTGGCTTTAATTCGGTTACCCATATCATCTGACAACATTACGGAAACAATTTTCAAACGGTTTCGTTCATTAACCTCACAAGAGGAAGCTACAACACCGTTAAAGGCATATACCTTTTCTTCGGTCATATCAGATATAAGCACCAAATCCTCGTACACATCATACGCCCTGGGATAGAATTTTAACAAATCGGCAGTATTGTAGACATTAAGCTTATGAAATAGCTGTTCACTTTTCTCACCAATACCTTTTAATTCCCGAATGTTCAAATTATCCACCTGCTACTCAACCGATAAAATATAATAATATACCGGCTGTCCCCCGTAATTTACTTCTACATCTATATCCGGATACTCTTCGCTCAAAGCATCTGCAAGCTCATTAGCCGCTGCTTCGTCGATTTCTGCACCATAATACAGACTTACTAATTCTGCTTCATCATCAATAAGCTGTGAAAGCATATCCTTGGTTACCTCTGCGATATCCTGACCAACCGCCATAATTGTCTTATCGCCAATACCCATAATATCGCCTTCTTTGATAACCTTATCATCAATCTCAGTATCTCTTACCGCATAGGTAATTGAGCCGGACTTAACATGTGCAATTTCTTCCTTCATTGCTTCAAGATTATCCTCAGGTGATGCACCCTCAGAAAAAGCAACGAGACATGAAATTCCCTGTGGTACAGTCTTAGTAGGAACTACAATAATATTCTTATCCTCAACAATGCTCTTTGCCTGCTCTGCTGCAAGAATAATGTTAGAATTGTTTGGGAAAATAAAAATATTATCTGCATGAACCTTATCAATGGCATTAAGCATATCCTCTGTACTTGGATTCATTGTCTGACCACCTTCAATAACATGGTCAACACCAAGACTTGTAAATATCTCACTTAAGCCTTCACCTGCAGATACAGAAATAAATCCATACTGCTTATTCGGAATGTCTTCCTTAACAGGTTCTTCAATAACCGCCTCTCCAGCAGCAACCTTGGATGCATTAGCGATTACTCTCTCGTGATGTTCCTCTCTCATATTATCAACCTTCATACTGGTCAATGAACCGAAGGTAAGTCCCTTCTCAAAAGCAAGTCCTGGATGATTGGTATGAACGTGAACCTTAACAATTTCATCATCTGATACAAGTACGATGGAATCACCAATTGATTCAAGGTAAGACTTGAATCCAGCTTCATCCTTAGCACTGTATGGCTTCTCAAGCATAACAATAAACTCAGTACAATAACCGAATTTAATATCAACCTCTTCAAGCCCCTGGGCAGAAACATCTCCTGTTGCTTTAGGCTTACCAGAACCGGCAATAACCTCAAAGTTAATTTTCTTGCCCATTAATGCATCATATGCACCCTTCATAACCTGCATAAGTCCCTGACCACCTGAGTCAACAACTCCTGCCTGTTTAAGAACCGGTAACATATCCGGTGTCTTATCAAGAACTTCGTCACCATATTTAATTACTTTATCCAAAAGAATCTCAAGGTCTTTTTCCTTGCCGGAAAGTTCTTTAACCTTATCTGCCATACCTCTTGCAACAGTAAGGATTGTACCCTCCTTAGGCTTCATAACTGCCTTATATGCAGTCTCAACAGCCTTCTGGAAAGCATCAGATAAAATCTGTGCATCAACCTCATTATATTCTCTGATTACTTTAGTAAAACCTCTGAGTAACTGTGAAAGAATAACTCCGGAGTTACCTCTTGCACCTCTTAAGGAACCACTTGAAATTGCCTTAGCTAGTGTCTCCATAGAAGGATTCTCCAATGCGGAAACCTCTTTGGCTGCCGACATGATTGTAAGTGTCATATTAGTACCGGTATCTCCATCCGGAACCGGAAATACGTTTAAATCATTAATCCATTCTTTCTTTGCTTCAAGATTAGCCGCGCCGGCAAGGAAAAGATTCTTCAATACCTTAGCGTCTATTTTCATTGTTGCCACGATTTGTTCCTCCTTAATATTAGTCGATGATTCTTACACCTTCAACATATACATTAATTCTACCTACCTTAAGGCCGGTAAACTCTTCTACTTTATACTTAACATTATTAACAAGATTATCTGCAACAGTCGAAATACTTACGCCATATGCAACAATCACATGAAAATCAATTGTTAATTTGTTATTTGCGTCTACACTAACATTAATGCCCTGTGTAAGGCTTTCTTTCTTTAACAATTTAACAAGGCCATCTTTAACGCTGATTGCCGCCATACCAACAATACCAAAGCATTCAACTGCTGTGGAGCCGGCATATTTAGCAATAACTTCGTTATCTACATGAACCTCGCCATACTGATTATCAATATGTCCCTTCATATGCAATACCTCCAATAAAATAAAATCACTTCATCTATTATACCCTATTTATGGACAAAATGGAATAGAAAAAGTAATATCGCAATAAAAAAACCGGGGACTGTACTTCCCCCGGTTCATTATCCGTTCTAATTAAGCTCTTTCTACAGCGCCTGACTTTAAGCAAGAAGTACATACATACATCTTTTTAGCCTGGCCGTTAACCTTAACCTTTACAGATTTTACGTTAGCTTTCCACATTTTGTTGGATCTTCTGTGTGAGTGGCTTACTTTGATACCAAAGTGAGCGCCTTTATCACAAATAGCACATTTTGCCATGTTTGCACCTCCTTAAAGATTTATCGCCTAGATAGGCTCACAACAAAAGTTATAATAGCAGATTGTTTTGATAAATGCAAGCATTTTTTTACATTTTTTTATTTTTTCTTGCAGTTGTCCGAAGTGAACAAATTATAACCCACAATTAAAAGTAAAACAATTATAAAAATCTCCCAAAACCTTGTAGTGATAAATATTCCGATAAATATTCCTATTGCTACAAAAAACATGGCAAAGCCAAGAATTCTTAACATATAACCAACCCGAAGTAATTTCTTACTATCAGTATATGCAAAAATTTAAATTTAAATATTATTTTGTAGCATTTTCTACTGCTTCTTCAACTTCCGGGTCCTTACCCTTGCCACTAATCATTTTGCCAATCTTGTCAACAGCCTCAGGAATTAAGTCAATTAACTTAGAAACAGAATCCTGATTCTTAATATTAACAAGTCTTGTAACTCCGTCATGAATTACCAGAACTGCACTTGGCGTCATTCTTCCACCAAGTCCGCCTGCGGCACTATTCTTATCCTGCTTGCTTCCTGCTCCTGCAGCCACACCAAAGCTTACATCCATTAAAGGTAAGATGATTGTGTCATTAATTGTTACAGGCTCCCCTACAATGGTTTTTGAAGTAAGAAAACCATCCATCCCCTTAAATAATGATGCCACTGTTGAATCAAATTTTGTGTTGTCTGCCATAATTATATCCTCCTTTATACTTATAAAATATCATCAATTACAATCTTTAACTTATCATTACTGTACAGTTCTAATACCCATACAAGCACCTTATATACGCTTACATGCCCTTTAAATTGTGCATCCAGTTCAAATACCTTATTATCAAAATCAGGTTCCAATTCCAATGTAAACCCAAGAATCGCAGCCAGTGCATACATAAGGCCTACATACTCCCCTGTTTTGGCAGGGTCTTCCTCGCCAAGCTTCATCTTAACCTTAAGCTTGTTCTGAACAAGATATTTAACCGGTATTTTAATCATCTTCACCGCATATACAAAGGCTTCCCTGTTTTCCTTGTCGTTAATCTGGGCAAAAATTTCTCGGATATTATCATAATAATACCTGATTTTTCTTTTAATGTCATTATATATGAGGGAGATTTTTTTTGAAAGCCCTCTTTTGCGTTTATTTCCGGATTTTTCTTCGGAAGAAACATTTTCTGCCTCCGCCGGTTTGGTCAATCTTAAGGTTTCGTCCTTTAGCAAATCTTCAAACAACGGACCATTATCATCCTTATCATCAACCTTTTCCCATAAAACCCTGAGATAATACCTTAAATTCTCGTCTTTGTAATACAAATAGCCGTATACAAGTCGAAAAATATGATTGACCTTAATAGTTACATCCGCCTTATCGTTCTTATAGGTTATTTTGCCCTTATACCAGATAGGTGATACAAGAATAAAAATAACCAGCGCAATTATAAAAACAATCAGGGCTGCAATTACAATTCCAATTACTTTTAAAACTTCTAAAAACATATTATTCCTTATCCGTCAGAAAATAATCCCTGACATTAAAACCACCTGTTTTGGTATACACATCATCTATAATTTCTTTTGTCAGCAAGAGAGCCTCTTCCTTCCCTAATGCAATACCAACTATATTAAGCTTAGCTTTTTTATAGAATTTTTGCTCAAAAAACATAGTATCATACAGGTCAAGAAGATTATTTTCGGTTTCCGAAAGAGCAACAACATATACACCAAACTCCCATTTCTTACGTTTGATGTTTCGGAGCAATTCCTTATTCTGTTGGCGGGCCATCTCCCCGAAATACAGCTTTTTGCATATCTTCATATTACTACTCACTTGCCATTAACATATTGATTACTGTCATGCATGCCTTTTGCTCAGCCTCATCACTGCACTGAGTAAGGGCCACATGAACATATTCCTGAAATTCCTTAAGGTTGTTAAAATATGCCGGAAGGTTAGCAATTACACCTGCCATAACAGCTCTCATATATGTACGGTCACAATCTTTGAAAAGCATGGAAAATTCCTCAATTAAAGCATCCACAACCTGATTAATATATTCTTCAGAAGCCTCTTCTCTAAGACTCTCATCTTCTTTGAAGGTTACAAATGTACTTGATGACTGAAGCTTACTAATCATATCAAGTTTAACAAAACTATCATTCATTCCTTCTGTATCAATAACAGCCTTATTAGTATTATATATCTCAGTCAGAGCATTTTCCGGGCCATCAAGCATATATTTAAGCTTTTCCTGCAAACCTTCAAAACTGACAAAGCGCTCTGCCCATTCAATATCAGGTTCTTTTTCCCCTTCTATTACATTATAACAATGCTCAATAATTTCCTTAAGGGAGTTTTTTTCTTCTACATCACACAAAGCTTTATTGCATAAAATAATTGAATAGATATCATTTGCAATTTCTGCCAAAGTCATAAAGCTGTCACTATAATCCATAGCCAGTTCTGCCACTTTATCCAGTTTACTTCTGTATAGTTCATATTCTTTTTCTGATATTTTCTGATAGTCCACTTTGTTAAGCTCTTCAACAGCTTTTTTAAGCTTAGGAAATTTCTTATCCATTCCTTCGGCAGAATAAATTCCGCCTGCGGTTTTGATTCTGTACACAAAATCCCGGACAGCCAGCTGCTCACTACCCTTATATATTGAAAAAGAATCTCTCAACACATCGAAAAACTTATTTCTGGAAAGTCGCATTGGAAGCTCACCCATAACCATGGAGAGTCTCATATTAATAGCAGAATTATCTCTGTCTCCCACTACGTAGTTATAGATATCAGTCTCAAATTTATTTCTGTAATAATTATTGTCAAATTCTGAGTCTTCAAAACGAAATTCCACACGATTTAAAATATATTCGTATAACCCAAGCTTATCTGTATAAGCTGTTACTCCATCCATTTTGGAAATAATCTCGTCTCTTAAGGCATTAATATGACTTTCTGCATCCAATGAAGACATATCTTCATTAAGAATCACATGTGAAATTAATTCCTGTAATTGTCTGACTTCATTATCGCAGATTGCCTTTGTCTCCTTATTAAGCTCATAATATATTTCAGAAAAAGTATAATAATTAAGCGCCAGTCTAAGATATGCCACTCTCTTATACATAGCCATTAATCCTCCTGTATATACAGGAAGATTAATGTCCACTCTTTTTTTCTTAAGCAATTCACTAACTGCTGTTCCTAATTCTATCATTATATTACCTCTTGTAACACTTATTTAAAAATATCAAAGCAATCGAAGGTTCTAAAATAATCCTGTGGTGTCTCTGATCTTCTAATAAGCTCCACCGAATTATCTTCATGAAGTAAAAGCTCTGCCGAACGAAGCTTTCCGTTATAATTATATCCCATTGCAAATCCATGGGCCCCAGTGTCATGAATATAGAGATAATCTCCCATATCAATCTTAGGAAGCTTTCTGTCAATAGCAAATTTGTCGTTATTTTCGCACAGAGAACCTGTAATATCATAGGTATAATCACATGGTTCATTTTCTTTGCCAAGAACAGTAATGTGGTGATAAGCACCATACATTGCTGGTCTCATAAGATTAACCGCACAGGCATCACAACCAATATATTCCTTATAGGTATGTTTTTCATGAGTTGCCTTAGTTACCAAAGCACCATAAGGACCCATCATAAATCTTCCCATTTCGGTATAAATTGACACATCTCCCATTCCGTTAGGAACAAGAATCTCATCATATGCCTTATGAACGCCCTCACCAATTGCAATAATATCGTTAGGCACTCCATCAGGTGTGTATGGAATTCCCACACCTCCGGAAAGATTGATAAAGCTAATATGGCAGCCGGTTTTTTCTTTGATTTCAACTGCAAGCTCAAAAAGAATTCTGGCAAGCTCAGGATAATAATCATTAGTTACTGTATTACTTGCAAGGAAGGAATGGATACCAAAATTCTTGGCACCATACTCTTTGAGTTTCTTAAAGCCCTCAATAATCTGTTCCTTGGTAAAACCATACTTGGCATCCCCCGGATTATCCATAATTGAATTAGCTACCTTAAAATATCCACCCGGATTAAAACGACAGCTAATTGTCTCCGGAATTCCAATAAGATTATTAAGAATATCAATATGGGTAAAATCATCAAGATTAATAATTGCACCCAGCTCATTGGCATACACAAACTCCTCCAATGGTGTGTCATTGGAAGAAAACATAATGTCGCTGCCCTTGCATCCGATTGCCTCTGAAAGCATTAATTCTGTCTTGGATGAACAATCTACGCCACAGCCATATTCTCTTAAAATATTAATAAGAAAAGGATTTGGTGTTGCTTTTACTGCAAAATACTCCTTAAAGCCCGGATTCCAGCTAAAAGCCTCCTTAACCTTCTTTGCATTTTCTCTTATTCCTTTTTCATCATATATATGAAATGGTGTAGGATATGTCTTAACAATCTCCTCTACCTGCTCTTTTGTTAAAAATGTCTTCTTCATGTCGTCCTCCTAAAGTCTATCTGTCAGCAATTACCTTACGGTTCTTAACTATATATTCAATCATTGAAAATACTGAAAGTGCCAGTGAAAGATAAATCAATACCTGCTCGATAACATAAAAAGCAAATATTTTTTCTCCAAAGTTCACAATCAAAAAGCAACATAAAATCATCTGGGTAGCTGTTTTGAATTTACCACCCCAGCCTGCCGCCAGAACGATTCCTGCATCACTTGCCACTAATCTGAATCCACTTACTACAAATTCTCTTGCAATAAGAATAATTACAATCCATGATGGCATAAGTCCCAATTCCACAAATGCAATAAATGCAGATGCCACAAGAAGCTTGTCTGCTATCGGGTCCATAAACTTACCAAAATTGGTAATAAGATTGTATTTTCTGGCAATTTTACCATCCAAAAGATCTGTAAGGCTTGCCAAGGCAAAAATACCCAGGGCAATATACTGACTATATGGTATAAAATCTGTCAGTAAAAAAAATACAAAAAATGGTATCATAATTATTCTGGCTAAAGTAAGTTTATTAGGTAAATTCATTAACAAAGTTCTCCTATCAAATCATATTCCATCGCCCCGGTAACTAATACCATGGCAAAATCCCCGCTTAAAAGCTCTTCCTCGCTCTTAATAAAAATATATCCGTCAACTCCCGGAGCGTCCATATATGTTCTACCAACATACACATCCTCATCACAGGCTTTTCCTTCAATAATAACCTCCAGCTTCTTACCAATAAGTCTGTCGGCTTTATCCATGGAAATCTCCTGTTGAAGCTCCATAAGCTCATCTCTTCTTGTTAACTTGACTTCTTCATCCACCTGGTCAGGAAAATCTGCCGCAGGTGTATCTTCTTCCTGAGAATATGTAAACACTCCAAGTCGGTCAAATTCCATTTCATCCACAAAACTCATTAATTCCTCATGGTCTTCCTCGGTTTCTCCTGGAAATCCGGTAATTAATGTAGTTCTTAAGCACATATCAGGAATTGCTTCTCTAAGCATATTAATCACTTTAACAAGTGCTTCCTTATTGGTCCAGCGTCCCATTCTTCTAAGAATGTTATCACTGGCATGCTGTATAGGCATATCAATGTAATGACATATCTTAGGTTCAGTTTTGATGACTTCTATTAATTCATCCGTTATCTCTTCCGGATAACAATACAGAATTCTAATCCACTCAATCCCTTTTACTTTACACAAATTACGAAGTAATTCCGGAAGCTTTTTATCACCATACAAATCCACTCCATATACAGAGGTTTCCTGAGCCACAAGAATTAACTCCTTAATTCCATTATCCGCCAGATACTCTGCTTCTCTGATAAGCTCCTCCATGGGAACACTTCTATAAGAACCTCTTATCATAGGAATACTGCAGTAAGTACATTTCTTATTACAGCCTTCTGCAATCTTAAGATATGAATAATAACCACCTGTAGTAATAATTCTATCCGCATCAGGTCTGCATAATCTATTAATATCTGCAAATTCATTATGTTTTTTGTGGGCAAGTACATCTTCAATAACCTCACAGATTGTATCAAATGCTGTAGTACCTACAATAGCATCAATTTCAGGAAGCTCCTCTAAGATTTCATTCTTATACCTCTCTGCAAGGCAGCCTGTAACAATTAATGCTTTAAGATTATTCTTTTTATATTCAGCCATAGAAATAATTGTATTAATACTCTCTTCCTTGGCATCGTTAATAAATCCGCAGGTATTAATTACAATTACATCAGCTATAGTCTCATCATCTGTAAATTCATAA
The DNA here is from genome assembly GCA_964576255.1 of uncultured Butyrivibrio sp. Classification (GTDB taxonomy): domain Bacteria; phylum Bacillota; class Clostridia; order Lachnospirales; family Lachnospiraceae; genus Eshraghiella. The sequence continues at coordinate 7,807 of CAZNUK010000029.1, read as the reverse complement.
CCCTTATTGCGTAAAAGTCCCATCATCATCTCAGAATCAACAAGATTTTTGTCACAACCCAGGGATACAAATAAAACCTTCATATTATATCCAATCCTTTACGTTAAATTGCACCGAGTATATTTTAACTTGTAAGCATATAAAAAGCAATACTCCATTTTATTCATTAAACACAACAAACTCAATTATCCGATTCCCATCCTCAATAATTTCACTTTGTTCTATACGAGCATATGCCCCACCCGTTGAACTATAATACATTTTCATTGCCCGGTCTCCATAATAATCACCCGATACAGTTTTACTCTCCAAATCAAAAACTCTGATTCCACTATTACCAAAATCACCAGAATATATCTTTGAACCGTCACACACCACATTGCTCACATTTGGATTATATCGCACCTTGTACATTTCTCCGGTGTTTTGGTCATACACAATATACACATTATTATCATCCACATCATTTCCAACAAATACAATACATTCATCATTTACAAGAACGTAATTAATATAATATATATTTGTTTTAAATGTACATAAATAACCCCCGTTATAATCATAAAAAATAACACTTTTATATTCCAGCTCATCAATAACATGTGCTATTACATTCTCAGAGCAATATACCCTGCTGTAGTTTTCCGCTCCTTCAATTAAAGTTGCACTTTCTCCTGATACAAAATCATATCCGTAGATTTTTGAATAGTAATCACGATATATTAAAAATGGATGAGAAGTTAAATCCACCAAATATCCGTTATCAGAATTTTCTTCAACTTCCATTATTGTTCCTGTATCCAAATTATAAATTTTAGTTATACTGCTTCCGTTTACAAGCACTTCGTCCACAATAGAACTTCCATAGATATTTTCCATATCTCCACAAAAAATCTCACGCCATACAGCGATATTCCCTTGTACTCTAAGTCCGCTTATACTAACTCCGGGAGTCTCTATTTCATAAACACATCTGGTTTCTCCAGTAATATAATTGTAGCTCATAAGCCTTGTATAAAGTTCTTCTGTATGGTCTATTTTAGTATTATCACCATAAAACTTATCCTCATACGAGGAGAAATCATAAGCATAATATAAAACATCTCCATTCAAGCAAAACTCATTAAAACTGGCATTTTCAGGAATTTTTAGATTAAATACCGTAGCATTTTCTGCTTTCAAACTGACAGTTTCAATTTCTGAAACAATATTCATATTATCATAATTCTCGTTATCATAGGACAACTGAAAATACAGTTTCTCTTCCGGCTCCTGCGTTTCCGTCTTAGTTTCTTCTATATCAATATCCTGAGGATAAAATCTGATAGAAGAAATCTCTCTTGAGCATCCAACCATCAAAGCAGTTATTATATACACCAACAATATAATCTTAATCTTCATATCTCTCTACCTAATGGAAAAGAAGCACCAACCTCGGTGCTTCTTACAACCCATAAAAATAATCTTACTCTTCCTCAGATGCTGTAGTAGTCTCTTCCTCAGACACTGTAGTAGTCTCTTCCTCATCTGACTCTGCTGTTGTTGAATCATCTGTAGAATCATCTGAAGCATCTTCTGTTGAATCTTCGCCATCATCAGCTGTTGTTGTCTGAGCAGCCTCTAACGCATCAAGATACTCATGATATGTCATACCAAATTCATATCCTTCATCATATCCTGTGGTTTCGCCCTTATTATAGCCACTAGTGTATGCAAAAGCTACTGCAATTCCTCCAATAACAACTAATACCGCTGCAACTATGGCAGTTGTTATCTTCATCTGTTTCTTAGCCTGATGAAGCATATCACCTTTTGACTGTTTTCTCTGGTCAATCTTTTTCTGGCTCATAATATCCTCCGTAAATATTTTTTTATCACATTAATACATAATAACACATTTTTATGAATTTGTCTTATTTTTTTACATATTTAACAAAATTTTCGATTTAATTATTCTTCTAAGAGATTCGTCTATTCTATCTTCTGTAATAACACCCTGAGAAATGGCATCCATAACCCCTTCATATGCCAGATAAAAATCCTCCGGCATAAGAAGCAAATCATTACCTGCAAGTATTGCTTTAACGGCAACTTCATCAGAAGAATACTCATTAGTAACCGCTCCCATATTTAGAGCATCCGTTATTACAAGTCCCTGATATCCCAAATCCCCTCTTAACACATCCGTAATCATATATTTGGATAATGTACAAGGGGTATTGTCCCCAAGAATTGCAGGCACAGAAATATGTGCCACCATTATGGCATCCACTTTGTTATCAGCTGCCGCCGCAAACGGTTTTAATTCAGCCTCCAAAAGCTCCTCATAGGTCTTAGTTGTATATGCATATCCTTCATGAGTGTCACCTTCAGTGGAACCATGTCCCGGAAAATGCTTAAAGGTACTAATCACATTATTAGCCTGTAATCCCTGTGCATAAGCTACTGCAAATTCCGATACTACATCCGCATCACTACCAAAAGACCTGTCATTAATAACTGTATTCAAAGGATTGGTTAACACGTCCGCATCCGGAGCAAAATCAAAGTTAAATCCCAGCTCATTAAGATAACTTCCAATAGTACAGCCCGCATCATACGCAGCATCCCTGGTTACAATTGTGCTCATTGCGCCTATTTTGGCCACTCCAAAATTAGGATTATTCCCAATTCTTGCAACCCTTCCGCCCTCTTCATCTACACAGGTATAAAAAGGAAGTCCATTGATATCATCCGAATATTCCTGCAAATTACTTAGCATTGTCGTTGTCTGTTCTCTATCCACAAGATTACCAGCAAAAAATATAAAACCAGCAACCGGATACTCAAGAAGCTTAGCCTTAACACTAGAATCCACCGATGTTACCGTTCCACTATTCATCAGCTTCTCCGGTGTTACAACAAACAACTGACAAACCTTTTCATGCAGTGTCATATTGCTAATTATATCCTCCACCTGTTCATCCACAGTTGGTACTGCCGGTGCCTGTGTAATAGTTTCTTGCGTTGATACCTCTGTCGGCACTTCCGTAGTTACTTCCTCTGTAGATGGTGTTTCCGTAATATCCTCTTCTGTGGTTGCTTCTTCTGTGGTTGCTTCTTCTGTGGTTGCTTCTGTATTTGACTTTATGGTGTTGTTTGCCGAACAGCCTGACAGAATCATTACACATATTATTAACACAGAAAATAATCTCTTTCTAAACATATCAATCACCTTTATCCTTTTAACAATATTTTACTACGTAAGACAAAAAAATCAAGGCATAGATGATTATACATCTATGCCTTGATAAGCGAAGAATTACTTCGCATAATCTGTTACTCTTGATTCTCTAATGACATTAACTTTAATCTGTCCAGGATATTCTAATTCATCTTCAATCTTCTTAGAAATATCTCTAGCAAGTAATACCATATCTGTATCATTAATAACTTCAGGAACTACCATGATACGAATCTCTCGTCCAGCCTGAATAGCAAAGGACTTATCAACGCCCTTAAACTCATTTGTAATATCTTCTAACTGTTTCAAACGGTTGGTATAGGTTTCAAGTGTTTCTCTTCTAGCACCCGGTCTGGCAGCTGAAATAGCATCCGCCGCCTGAACAATGCATGCAATAAGAGACTGTGGCTCAACATCTCCATGATGAGCTTCAACAGCATTAATAATAATTTCTGACTCTTTGTACTTTCTACATAAATCTGCACCAATCTGTACATGTGAACCTTCCATTTCGTGGTCCACTGATTTACCTATATCGTGTAAAAGTCCTGCCCTCTTTGCAACTCTAACATCAAGACCAATCTCTGACGCAAAAAGTCCGCAAAGTAATGACACTTCAACAGAATGTCTTAAAACATTTTGTCCATAACTTGTTCTAAACTTCATCTTTCCAAGAAGTTTAACAAGTTCTGGATGAATACCATGTACACCAGCCTCTAAAGTAGCCGCCTCACCCTCTTCACGGATCATAACTTCTACTTCTTTCTGAGCCTTCTCAACCATTTCTTCAATTCTTGCCGGATGAATTCTTCCGTCAATAATTAATTTCTCAAGAGCGATTCTTGCAACCTCTCTACGAACTGGATCAAATCCAGACAAAACAACAGCTTCTGGAGTATCGTCAATAATAAGATCCACGCCTGTCATTGTCTCAAGAGTACGGATATTACGTCCCTCTCTACCAATGATTCGGCCTTTCATTTCATCGTTTGGAAGCTGAACAACTGAAATAGTAGCCTCTGCCACATGATCAGCAGCACATCTCTGAATAGCATTAACGATGCAATTCTTAGCCTTCTTGTCTGCCTCTTCCTTGACTTTAACTTCCATTTCCTTAACCAACACTGCGGTTTCGTGTCTAACTTCATCTTCTACAGTTTTCAAAAGATATTCTTTAGCTTGAACGGAGGTAAGACCTGAGATTCTTTCAAGTTCCTGTAATCGCTTTGCACTGAGTGCGTCTACTTCCTGTTTCTTGCGATTAAGTTCTTCCTCTTTACGAGCAATTCCCTGATCGCGCTTCTCAACAGATTCTAACTTCTTGTCAAGAGTCTCTTCCTTAGACATAACACGCTTCTCATATTTCTGAAGCTCTGCACGTCTCTCACGAGTCTCTTTTTCCAGCTCATTCTTAGTCTTAATAGACTCTTCCTTCGCCTCAAGAAGCAACTCCTTCTTACGAGTTTCTGCTGTTTTGAGAGCATCATCTATTATAACTCTGGCTCTTTCTTCTGCACTTCCAACCTTCTTATCAGTCACATTCTTGTGAACAAGGGAAGTAACGAGCCATGCAATAGCTGCACCAACAACAAGTGAAACAACTGCCGTTATTATATACGGACCCATACAGGAGCACCTCCTTATTTAATTTTCATTGTACAAAATACAACAAGTCTATATTATACTTTTTTAACAAAAGTGTCAAGTAAAAACGTAAAATATTAGTACATATTTATACCAAAAAGAGAAAAACCTTTACCCTGTAAATACCTGTATATTCTCTGTTTCTCCTTAGACTCAAGGCTGTCAATATCGGATAGGGACAGTCCCTTCTTCTTAAGCGCCCTGTTAATTAGCTCCGTCTCATCTTCCGGAAGTTCATCAACTGCACACATTATTACCGCTCTATCCACACCTTTCTCGTAAAGCTTCTGAATAATGGCTCTCTTACTCATACCACGATTCTCGCTCATAGAGATTGCATAATTATAAGCATAGCTTGCATCATCAATATATCCATAAGTCTTCAGATTATCAATTACAGCATTAATATAATATTCGGTATAATGATTATCCAAAAGTTTCCTGCGGATATTAGATTCCGTTCGAGGCATTGCTTCCAACAAATACAATGCCCTCTCTCTTATTCTTCTGAACAGCAGCTTCTCTAACTCTTCTAATGCTACTCCATCAATTTCTGTATTCTCTTTAATATTAAATTTTCTTATTTCCGATAGATAAAGAGGGAAGGCATACTTCCCATCAATGTATACCTTCCGCCTCTTATTGTCTAATGGTAAAACATTAGTAATTAACATATTATTCTTCAAACTCTTCCACCGTCTCCGGCTCTACTGAAACCTTACAGCCTGCTTCACCAATACCATAATGAGCACGCACTTTCTGCTCTACTTCCGCAAGAATCTGTGGATTATTGGCAAGATAAATCTTGGAATTCTCACGTCCCTGACCAATCTTCTCGCCGTCATAAGCAAACCACGCACCACTCTTCTGAATTACATTGGCATTAACAGCCAAATCAAGAATATCTCCTTCTCTTGAAATGCCTTTTCCAAACATAATATCAAATTCTGCCTCTTTAAAAGGTGGTGCTATTTTATTCTTAACAACCTTAACTCTGGTTCTGTTACCTACCATCTCTCCATTGGTCTTCAAAGTCTCTATTCTTCTTACATCCATTCTGATAGATGAGTAAAATTTAAGTGCACGTCCACCTGTAGTGGTCTCAGGATTACCGAACATAACGCCAACCTTCTCACGAAGCTGGTTAATGAAAATTACAATACAATTCGTCTTACTAATTACTGCCGTAAGCTTTCTGAGAGCCTGTGACATTAATCTTGCCTGTAGACCAACATGGGAGTCACCCATATCGCCATCAATCTCTGCCTTAGGAACAAGTGCTGCAACCGAATCCACAATTACTATATCAACCGCGCCCGAACGAACAAGTGTCTCTGTAATCTCAAGAGCCTGTTCACCATTATCCGGCTGGGAAATATATAATTCATCAATATCAACACCTATATTCTTAGCATATACCGGGTCAAGAGCGTGCTCAGCATCAATAAAGCCTGCAATTCCACCTCTCTTCTGAACCTCTGCAACCATATGAAGGGCAACTGTTGTCTTACCACTTGATTCAGGTCCATATATCTCAACTATTCTTCCCTTAGGCACACCCCCAAGTCCAAGTGCCACATCAAGACTAAGTGAACCTGTTGGCACTGTCTCCACCTGCATAGCTGCCGCAGGATCACCAAGCTTCATAACTGCTCCTTTACCAAAATTACGTTCAATGCTGGAAATCGCTGCATCCAGTGCTCTGAGTTTATCTTCTTTTGCCATAATTAATCCTCCAAATAATACGAACGAATGTTCGCTTTCTAAAAATAATATATAATAGTTTCAAACATATGTCAACACTTTTTTATATTTTCAAATAAAATCACCCTCCTTACAACGTTCTCGCCTGTCCTTGTAATAATAACTGGTATTCCGTCCAATAAAACGGACTGATGCACAAAAGTGCAATTAGAAAATTAAAGCTTTAAATATGAAATGTGAAATCACACTCTTACTTTACCACAAAAAAACCCCTATTTCTAGGAGTTTTTTCTTAAATATTTATAAAGTTTTTATAAACTATTTGGAATTAGGGAAATATTCCTGTAATGTTCCTGCAAGAGCATTGATTGGCATTGTCTGAAGAACGACCTTACCAGGACCCTTAACTACAGTATTAAAAACTCCCTCTCCACCAAAGAAAGCATTCTTGGCACTACCTACAGTAGCAACATCAATTGAACAGCTTCCACTCATAGCTGCAAGATAACCTGTATCTACAATCATCTGGTCGTTAGGACCCAACTCATACTCACAGGCATGACCATCAATTTCAATAAATGCAGTTCCGTTACCTGAAAGCTTCTGCATAATAAATCCCTCTCCGCCAAAGAAACCTGCTCCAGCCTTCTTCTGGAAATGAACAGAAAGCTGAACACCCGGCTCTCCACATAAGAAGCCTTTCTTCTGAACTATCCACTCATTGCCCGGAGCAATATCCACTCTGCGAATCGAACCAGGGAAACTAGCTGCAAATGCAATCTGTCCAGGTCCACCCTGAGCAGTATAACGATTCTGGAATGCAGCTTCACCTGTAAACATTCTTCCAAACATCTTGCCCACTCCACCATTAGAAGTGGTCTCCATCTTCATATTAGGGCTCATCCAGCTCATTGCACCTGCTTCACAAATTACACTTTCCCCTGCATCCATATCACAGATTACAACTGAAAAAGGTTCTCCTATTACATTATACTTCATGCACATATCCTCCTTAGTGATATATATTTCTAACATAATTAATTATACTACTAATACTCTTATTAGTCTAATAAATATATGGTAAAAATGGGCGAAAAAAAAAATTTTTATATTTTTTCAAAAAAGTACTTGCATTTTATTCAACAATGTTGTACTATATTCAAGTACGACACAGACGGCCTGTTGGTCAAGCGGTTAAGACGCCGCCCTCTCACGGCGGAAACAGGGGTTCGATTC
>CAZNUK010000028.1:0-25840 GCA_964576255.1 uncultured Butyrivibrio sp. | reverse complement strand
TGTCTTCCGTATGGAATTTAAGTTTACAAGTGGAATTTAACTTTTCACTCAACCGCATCCTTTTCTTTTTACACTGTACTTAATAACCACTCCGCAATATCAAACACTTCTATTCCTTCATATGTGTACTTCGGATGTTTAGTTCTGGCAATAATCATCTTTGGATAGGCATCTTTTATTTGGAGAAGCGGAGAATACTCTCTTTCAAAGGTTTCCTGATTAGATATATTATCGCTAACCTGAATATAGAATTTCTCACTGCCTCGCTGTGCTACAAAATCAATTTCTTTTTGATATAGCTTTCCTACATAAACTTCATAGCCTCTACGCAAAAGCTCCACACATACAATATTTTCGTATACACTTCCGTAATCCATATTACGGCTACCTAATATCGCAAAGCGAATTCCTGTATCACACAAATAAAACTTATCTGAAGTTTCTAAATACTTCTTACCTCTTATATCGTATCTCTTAACATCATAAAACACAAATGCATTACATAGATATTTGATATATTTTCCTATTGTCACATGATTTGTTGGCACTTCATTAGCAGTCAAAATATCACTTACTCTATTTGGCGATGTCAAATTACTTATATTATCCATCAAAAACTCACTCAACTGACGAAGCACCCCTGTGTCAGGCAGATTATATTTTTGTACCAAATCCCTATTAACAATAGTTTCATATACTTCCTTAATATAGGTTATTCTATCCAAATCAGAATTGTATGCATACGAACCTGCCAGGCCTCCCTTGAAAAAATATTCTTCAAATAGCTTGTCTTTGTCACTCTGATCATTATAATATTCACAATACTCCTTAAAACTAAATGGAAACATATGAATTTCAATATATCTTCCAGTGAACAATGTTGCCAAATCAGCGCTAAGTAAAAAGGCATTTGAACCAGTTATATAAATATCATATTTGTTTTTTGAATATAAGCTGTTAATCGCCAATTCAAAATTCGGACATAACTGCACTTCATCAACAAACAGATAATTTTTCTTTTCCTTGTCATATCTATCCTCTACATACTTGTGTAAAGAATGATATTCCTTTATTTCTTCAAACTCCAAATCCATATAGTCGATAAAGATAATATTAACACCTTCAAAATTGTTTTTTAAATATTCAATATAAGCTTGCATTAAGTTAGATTTGCCTGAACGTCTTATACCGGTAATAATCTTTATATCCGGAGTATCCTTTAATAACTTGATTCTTTCTAAATATTTTTCTCTAACAATCGTCTTCATACCTTCATCACTTTCGAAACTATAATTTTTTTACTGTTTTGAAACTAATAGTATTAAAACACCTTCTATGCAATTTATTCAACTGCTCACTTTCGAAACTTTAAATTTTTTCTCTTTTTGATAATTATTTCCCTCCCCACTTTAACAAAACCGAAACATTTCCCTGCTATAATACTTCCATACTATGCAATTAATGGAGGTAATCCCATGTTCAAAATATTAGTTGTGGAAGACGACAAGGACCTTAACCGCACCGTCTGCTCTTTTCTTAATCACAGTGGGTATGAAGCAACTGGCTGTCTTAACGGAGATGACGCTTATGATGCTTTGTATGCCAATATGTTCGACCTTATTATTTCAGACATTATGATGCCGGGAGTGGACGGCTTTGAGTTTGCGGGAAACGTTCGTGAGCTTAATGAAGAAATACCTATTCTATTCATGACCGCAAGAGATGACATTGCCTCCAAGCAGAGGGGATTTAGAATCGGTGTGGATGACTATATGGTAAAGCCCATTGATTTGGATGAATTGTTCTTGCGTATTGGCGCCCTTCTTCGTCGTGCCAAAATTGCCGCTAACAGAAAGCTTGAAATTGGTAGCTTTGTAATGGATGCGGACGAGCATACCGCTTATCTTGGTGATGAGGAAATTCCAATGACTAATCGTGAGTTCAGTATTCTCTATAAGCTTTTGTCCTATCCGAAAAAGACTTTCACAAGAGCTCAGCTCATGGATGAGTTCTGGGATGCGGATACGGAAACTGCTCCTAGAGCGGTGGACGTGTATATGACCAAGCTTCGTGGCAAATTAGTGGACTGTGATGACTTTGAAATCGTTACGGTGCATGGACTTGGTTATAAGGCGGTGATACGATGAAAAAATTTCTTCGTTTTGTAAGTCATTATTTTGTGTTTTTTATTTTGGTGGCATTTGTAATTACATGTTGTACCATGCTTTTTGTGTCAATTCTTAGAGAAAGTCTTGGCATTACTTTGACAGAGGACAATTTAACAGCTGCTGCCAAACTGACCTTTGTTAATGTGACTTTTTTAAGCTTGATTTTTACAATTATTGACTCTGTTAGAAGAAAGCTTACGGTGGAGCGCCCAATTAAGCATATTACTGAGGCGGCTGACCGAATTATACAGGGTGATTTTTCTGCAAGAGTACAGTTACAGCACAGACTTGGCTTGGACGACTCTTTTAATGAGGTTTCCAGATGCTTTAATAAAATGGCAAAAGAGCTTGGAAGTGTTGAGACTTTAAGAACTGACTTTATCGCCAATGTATCCCATGAGATGAAGACTCCTCTTGCGGTTATGCAAAATTACGGTACGCTTTTACAGACCCCTAATCTCTCAGAGGACAAGCGAATTGAATATGCCAAGGGTGTCACAGACAGCTCCCGCAAAATGGCGGATATGATGACTAATATTCTAAAACTGAACCGACTGGAGAACCAGCAGATTTATCCTCAGGCTACGGTATTTGATTTGAGTGAACAGCTTTGTGAATGCCTTTTGCAGTATGAGAATGTGTGGGAAAAATCTGACATTGAAATTGATACTGATATTGAAGATGATGTAAAGGTCCAAGCAGATTCAGAGCTTTTAAGCCTTGTATGGAACAATTTATTTTCCAATGCTTTTAAATTTACTGAACCGGGGGGCACTGTGTCCGTAATTTTAACCACCACGGAGCATCATGCCATTGTCAAAGTCAAAGACAATGGCTGCGGTATGTCTCCAGAGGTTGGAGCACATATTTTTGAAAAGTTCTATCAGGGGGACACCTCCCACTCTGTTCAGGGAAACGGTCTTGGACTTGCCCTTGTAAAAAAAGTTGTGGACATTGTTCAAGGGGAAATAAGCGTGGAAAGCACCCCGGGCGAGGGCTCCACTTTCACTGTGAAGATTCGGAGGCTCTAGTATGGACTGGAAAAAAATCGGAAAGCACCTTTTGTTCCCTCCAATCTGGGTTATTATTGTTCTTACAATTATAAGCACCGCGGCACTTATTTTAATTTATGTAAATAAAATGTCCGAATCTCCAATTGCGTACGTGGCATATGTAGTTTCATTTTATGCTCTTGTAGTTCTTTGTGCTTATTTCTGGAAGGTATTCCCGAAACGGTACAAGGAAATTAAGCAAAAAATATATGACCACCCTATAGGAAACCGATATATGACGGATGCCGCATTTCGCGCTCATATATCTCTCTACGCCGCTCTCGGAGTTAACCTTTTGTACGTAGGAGTGAATATTTTATCCTATTTTCTGTACCATTCTGTGTGGTTTATCGTATTGGCAGTGTATTACATTATTTTGTCAGTAATGCGTTTTCTTCTGGTACGATATGTCCGCATTGTAGGAATTGGTCAGAACAGATTTGAGGAATTAAAACGAACCATCCTGTGTTCATCAATACTTTTGACATTGAATTTTGTACTTACAGGAGCAGTTTTGATGATTTTATATCAGGACAAAGGCTTTGATTACCATGGCATGCTTATTTATGTTATGGCAGGCTACACCTTTTATATAACAATTCACGCAATTGTGAACCTTGTAAGATACCAACAATACAAAAGTCCTGTTATGATGACTGCCAAAATAATTGCACTGTCCGCCGCACTGGTTTCTATGCTGTCCCTTGAAACAGCTATGTTTGCACAATTTGGACAGGATATGAACCCCCACGATAAATGGCTTATGACCGCACTGACAGGAGCAGGAATAAGTATTACCGTAATTGTTATGTCATTGTATATGATTATTCGTTCCGCACAGGAGCTTAAAAAATGTAATAAGGAGATACCTAATGGAAAATAAAAATACTTTTAATTATACATACTCCTCCAAAGAGCAGGAGGAAATCAAAAACATCCGCCAAAAATATATAACACCCAAAGAGGATGGAATGGCACGCCTTCGTCGTCTGGACGAAAATGTAACGCAAAAAGCCACCATTTATTCCCTCGTTGCCGGTGTCACCGGCACCGTAGTTATGGGCTTTGGAATGAGTCTTGCCATGACTAACCTATATGAGTTTTTTGGTATGTCTCAGACAATTGCCATGGTTATAGGCATTATCGTTGGTCTAATTGGTATGGCATGCGCCGGATTAGCATACCCTATATACAATTACGTACTAAAAAAAGAACGTGAAAAAATCGCCCCTGAGATTATAAGACTTACGGACGAACTTATGAAATAAACCCAGATTTAACGGGGCCGCTACAATGATTTGTGGTAGCCTCGTTTTTGTCTTCATTGTATTTTCTTTGCGTATTATACCACTAAGAAAACGTAACTAATCAAAAAAACGAGGCTACTACAATGATGTGACCCCAAAAAGTTAGACTTTTTAAGCGTAGCAGTTTTATGGCTGCTACGCTATTTTTATGCAGCCAAGAGACGGAGCCTGTATTGAACAGGACTTAACCATCCTAGTTTCTCTTTAATTCTTTGCTCATTGTAATATTTTATATATTGTTCAATTTCTGATTTTAATTCTTCGTAACTGTAATAAACAACGCCATAGTAGATTTCCTGTTTAAGCAAGCCAAAAAAGTTTTCCATTACTGAGTTATCGTGACAGTTTCCCTTTCTGGACATACTCTGGAAGATTTTTTCTTCTTTGAGGCGATGAGAATACGCTTTCATTTGATAAGCCCAGCCTTGATCAGAATGAAAAGTTCTACGATATGGGCAATCAGATGTTATGGATAGTGCTTGCTCCAGTGCGTCCATTACATTTCTTGCAGATGGTTGTTTGGCTATTCCGTAACTAATAATCTCACCATTACACATATCCATAAATGGATCCAGGTAAAGCTTGTGCATTGTCATATGACCCTTAGAGTCAATCTCGTAATACTTAAACTCTGTAGTATCTGTAGTAATCTTCTGATGAGGGATATGTGTATTAAATCGCCTTCTTATACGATTAGGAGCTACTATGCCAACTTTTCCTTTGTAGGAACTGTATTTACGACTCTTACGTGTAAATGAAGTAACTTGCAGTCCAAGCTTCTTCATAATACGCTGTACTTTCTTCTTGTTTACACAATAACCCTGATTTCTTAACTCGCCTAAAACTCTGCGGTAGCCATAATCCTTATTGTTTTTTCTTATCTCAAGAATCATTTCTTCGATTTCCTTGTCCGGATTTTCTCTATCAAATCTTTTTTGCCAGTACATATATGTGGCTTTCGGCATACCTGCATAAGAGAGAAGGTCTTTTAGTTTGAACTCTCTTCGGAGACTGTTGATGATGAGCGCCGTTCTCTCATTTTTGCCTCGTCCTCTAAACGCAGTCTCCTCAGTTCTTTTAAAAATGCATTCTCTATTCTTAACTTAAGAAGTTCGTCCTCTAATTCTTTTACATGCTCAGCACTGGTATCGACTATTCTTTCTTCAATTTCTTGAGATTTATTATCTATCTTAGATTTGCCCAATGTTTTCTTCCGACCTTTCTTACGAGCTCTCAACGCATCAGGACCAGCTGCACGAAATCGATTGACCCATGCCACAATCATACTTGGATTGTTTATACCCTCTTGGATTGCCAATTCCTGATATGAAATCTCATTTGATAGATAATACTCTACTACAAAAAGTTTCTTTTCGAAAGAATATTTTTCTTGATGTCGAGAACGTCTTAGACCTTCATCACCAAATGCTTTGTAGTTTGCAACCCATTCTTCAATTCGATGACTAGATGGAATACCATAAAATTTTGCCAAATATCTATAACCACCTTCTCCATTGAGATAGGACATGACAACTTTTTTCTTAAATTCATAGCTATATTTAGCCATAAAAATACCGACCTCCAATCGTTAGATTCTTTGGTCTAACTTTTGGGGGTCGGTACACAAACAGTTTGTAGCAGCCCCTTTAAATCTTCTCTACTCCTCAACAGGCTCGTCCTTAACAGCTTCATACGCCTCAAGAATCTGCTTCTGAAGTCTGTCTCTGGTTCCGGAATTAATAGGATGTGCAATATCCCTATATTCTCCGTCCTGTGATTTTTTGCTTGGCATTGCGATAAATAAGCCCTTCTCTCCGTCAATTACCTTAATGTCATGAATTACAAATTCATCGTCAATGGTAATTGAAACGATTGCCTTCATCTTGCCTTCTTTGGTTACTTTTCTTACTCTTACATCTGTAATCTGCATTGTGTAAAACCCCTTCCTTAGTTAATTAATTACCCCAAAATTACATGTTAAATCTGTCGTTCTTTTCCAGAACAATTCGTATATCATCCGGATTGCCGATATACTCTGTATTAGGTCTGATTGTATCCCTGCTCTCTACGATGCAGTTCTCAAGTCTTGTATTATCTCCAATATGTACATCATTCAGAATAATACAATTCTTGATCACGCAGTTATTACCAATGAATACCTTTTTAAATACTACGGAATCCTCAACAACTCCGTTCACTATACATCCACTGGCAATAAGACTATTTCTCACCACTGAACCAGGATTATATTTGGCTGGTGCCAAATCATCCACCTTGGTATAGATATCTGCGTACTGCTTAAAGAAGAAATCTCTGACATCTCTGTTAAGAAAATCCATATTGGTCTTATAATATGACTCAACAGTTGCAATATTGCTCCAGTAAGAATCCATCTTATATCCATAAATTCTCTTAACATTCTTATAGCGGATTAAAATATCCTTAACAAAATCATATCTGTCCTCATCATAAGCCTTCTGAATAAGTTCAATCAAAAGACGTCTTCTGATTACATATATTCCGGTGGATACAGTTCTTGTCTCGGTCTCTACAGGCTTCTCCTCAAAATCAGTGATTCTGTTATCATCTGCAAGTGTAACCACACCAAATCTTCTCGCTTCATCAGAATCATCGATATCCTTAACTACAACTGTAATATCCGCCTTCTTCTCAATATGATATTCAAGAACCTTATTGTAATCTAACTTGTACACTCCGTCACCGGAAGCAATTACTACATATGGCTCATGACTGTTTCTTAGGAAATTCATATTCTGATAAAGTGCATCTGCAGTACCTCTGTACCATACACTCTGCTCAGAAGTGATAGTAGGATTAAATACAAATAAGCCACCCTGCTTACGTCCAAAATCCCACCACTTGGATGAGCTAAGATGCTCATTAAGTGACCTTGCATTATACTGGGTAATAACTGCTACCTTACCAATATGGGAATTAGTCATATTACTTAATGCAAAATCGATTGTTCGATAGCTTCCTGCCATAGGCATCGCTGCAATGGCACGCTTATTGGAAAGCTCTCTCATCTGCTTACTGTTACCACCTGCTAAAATTATGCCAATTGCTCTCATCTGTCATCACCTGCCTTAATAATGTATCCGCCACTTTCGAGCTTGTTATTAGTGTAGTCATCTATTTCTGTAATTCCTGAAATAGCTGTATTCTTACCAATCTCAACATTAGCCGGTATGCTTGAATTCTCGCCTACAGTTACAATATCAGCTGCATATACCTTAGGGTCTAATTTGCTCTCTGCATAGTCCCCCACACCAAGAACTGTATTCTCACCAATCTCAACGCCTTCCGCGATGATTGACTTGTATATCTTGGCATTCTTATGTATGGTTGAATTCTGCATAATAATAGAATTCTCTACTACAACGCCTTCTTCAATAATTACACCCTCACCGATAACGGAATTCTTAACAACTCCATAAATCTCACAGGCTTCGCCGATAATACTTCTCTCAATATACGCATTAGAAGATACGTACTGTGGTGGAAGTGCATCCGCCTTGGTATAAATCTTCCAAAGCTCTTCATACAGGTTGAACTCAGGAACAATATCTATAAGCTCCATATTAGCTTCCCAATATGAACTTAAGGTTCCTACATCCTTCCAGTATCCATTATACTCGTAAGCAAACATTCTCTTGCCATTCTCAAAGCAATAAGGAATAATGTGCTTACCAAAGTCACAGCCCTTCTGGTTCCTCATCTTAACAAGGGCATTTCTAAGAGTCTTCCAGCTGAAAATATAGATACCCATTGAAGCAAGGTTGCTTCTTGGCTTAGCCGGTTTCTCCTCAAATTCAGTAATCTTATTGTCCTCGTCCGTAATAAGAATACCAAAACGACTTGCCTCTTCAAGAGGAACAGGCATAGCAGCAATTGTTACATCTGCATTGCTTGCCTTATGATAGTCAAGCATAATCTCGTAATCCATTTTGTAGATATGGTCACCGGAAAGAATAAGTACATAATCCGGATTATACAAATCTATGTAGTCTATATTCTGATAGATTGCATTAGCTGTTCCGGTATACCACTCACTGCTTGTACTTCTCTCGTATGGTGGAAGTACTGTAACACCACCAACATTACGGTCCAAATCCCACGGAATACCAATTCCAATATGTGTATTAAGTCTCAGTGGCTGATACTGTGTAAGTACACCTACGGTATCAATACCGGAATTAATACAGTTACTAAGCGGAAAATCAATGATTCGGTATTTGCCTCCGAATGCAACCGCCGGTTTCGCTACTTTGGAAGTAAGGACGCCAAGACGGCTACCCTGTCCTCCTGCCAGCAGCATGGCAATCATCTCTTTTTTGACCATTCTCATCACCTCTAGTAAAAATATTTTAAAGTCCATTTCAATAGTACGTATATTGTACCATATTCCACATAAAATATAAAGGAATAAACAAAAATTTTCAATAAAAAAGCATTTTTTTGGTAATAATTACATATTTTTTTATGATTCTTTACTTTTTATAACATACTGGTATAAAATAAATAGGAAGATATTCAATTTTGATTGGAGATTAGCAATGTATAATATAGATTTTAATACACCTGTTCACGTACATTTTATCGGCATCGGAGGCATCAGCATGAGTGGTCTTGCCGATATTCTTTTTTCCAGAGGTTTTACCATTTCTGGCTCGGATATGAACGAATCAGAGCTTACCCGCAAACTTAGAAACCAGGGTATGACAATTAATATCGGACAAAATGCTTGTAACATCACAGATGACATTGATGTGGTGGTATATACTGCTGCCATTCATCAGGACAATCCGGAATATGTGGAAGTTGTTAACAGAGGAATCCCTATGCTCTCCAGAGCAGAGCTTTTGGGTGAAATAATGGCCAATTACAAGGTAGCAATTGGTGTTTCGGGAACACATGGCAAGACAACCACTACTTCTATGATTACCGATATAATGCTTCAGGCAGGTCTTGACCCAACCGTATCAGTAGGTGGAATATTGCCTTCAATTAACGGAAACATCCGTATCGGCGAATCCGATAATTTTATTACAGAAGCCTGCGAGTACACCAACAGCTTCCTGTCTTTTTCTCCTACAATCGCAGTTATCCTTAATCTTGAAGAAGACCATATGGACTTTTTTAAGGACATCGACGATATCCGTCTTTCCTTCAAAAAATTTGCCGCGCTTCTTCCTTCCGACGGACTTTTGGTTATTAACAAAGATATTGATAAATTTGACTATATATGCGAGGGACTTTCCTGCAAAATAATTACAGTAGGAAGCAGTTCTGACTGTGACTACTATGCAGAAGAACTTTCCTATGATTCCAATGGCTGCTATTCCTATAACCTTGTAAAAAATGGCAATGAAGCAACCCGTGTTTCCCTTGGAGTTACAGGCATTCACAATGTATACAACAGTCTTGCGGCTTTTGCCGTTGCGGACTTTTTATCCGTTCCTACAGAATCCACATTAACTGCTCTTGCAGGTTTTAGTGGTGCTAACAGACGCTTCCAGTTAAAGGGTATGCTTAATGGTTTTACCGTAATTGATGACTACGCTCATCATCCGACGGAAATAGTGTCCACCCTTAAGGTGGCTTTGGAGTGTGACCACAACAGGGTAATCTGCATTTTTCAGCCACACACATATACCAGAACCAATGCTTTCCTTAAAGAGTTTGCCAAAGCTCTTTCCATGGCGGATGAAATTATTCTTACAGATATTTATGCCGCAAGAGAGCAAAATACCATTGGCATAACCGCTCTTGATTTAAAAAGAGAAATTGAGACCTATAAGCCTTGCATGTATGAACCGGATTTTCATAAAATTGAAGACCTTGTTCTTACCATAGCTCAACCAGGAGATTTGGTTATCACAATGGGGGCAGGCAACGTAGTGGAAATTGGTGAAAACCTGCTCAGAAGAGCCTAAAATTATCCACTTTTTCCACACTTTCCACAACTTTTAGAAAATCCATATTTTCATATTCTCTTTTTGAATTTGCTGTGATATAATCAAATTCCACGTGGGACAATCCCCGCCGGAGAGAGGTGCAATATGAAGACTTTGACATTATCGTCTGAACAAGTTCATAATGATACAAGAGTTTCCAATGTGTTCTTAGACCAATACATGGGTGACTCTAATGGCGAGTTTGTCAAGGTATATTTATATCTTCTCAGATATATGAACTGTGGCAACATCGGTCTTAGCGATATTGCTGACCGCCTTAACTTAACAGAGAAGGATGTTATCCGAGCTCTCAAATACTGGGACAAGCAGAGAGTGCTTAGGGTAAGCTTTTCTTCTGCTAATGAGCCTGAATCCATAGTTATTGTTAACCTGGATGCGCCTGTGAAAGCCAGACAGCAGGAAGCCGCTACAGTTGTGAACATTCCTTCTTCTGATAATGATTCCAGAATTCCTGAGAAGACCAAGTATTCCCCTTCCCAAGTTAAACGCCTTAAGGAGCAGGAAGAGGTTAAGGAATTACTTTTTGTTGTGGAGCAGTATTTAGCCAAGCAGCTTACTGCTTCAGATATCAGCTCCATCCTGTATATACATAAGGAATTATCGTTTTCTATTGATTTAATGGAATATTTGATTGAATACTGTGTTTCTAACGAACACAAATCTTTATCATATATTGAAAAGGTCGCCCTTGCCTGGTATGAAAAGGGCATTACCTCTGTAGCCGATGCCAAGGATTCATCAGCTATTTACAGCAAAAGAACCTTTGTTGTAAGTCGTGCATTTGGACTTGGTAACCGCAGTCTTACTCCTATTGAGATGGACTTTATTAACAGATGGTATGATGAGTATACTTTTGATGTGGACCTTGTTGAAGAGGCATGCCGACGCACAATTATGTCCCTCAGCAAGCCTAATTTCAGCTATGCTGACGGAATTTTAAGAAAGTGGAAGGATTCCGGTGTCCGTAATTTGGATGACCTTAAGAAAATTGACGCAGGCTTTAGAGCTTCCATAACCGTACCTGTTGGTACTAAGCCGGCGACCACCACTAAAACCGTTAACAAGTTTAATAGTTTTTCACAGCGTACATATAATTTTGACGAGATGGAGAAAGCTCTTATCAGCAATAACAGATAATCTATAGGAGGCAGTCCCTTGGCACTTACTAATTCACAATATAATGCAATAATGAGAGATTACAATGCCAGACAGACCATGTCCAGACGTATCCTTGAAGAACGTACTGACAGGGTTTATGCTACAATTCCTGAATATAAGGAGCTTTTGGATACCATTAGTGAGCTTTCCATTGTAGCTGCCAAATGCTCCATTATGGGAGATAACGCTGCTATGGACAAGCTACAAAAGGAAATCGCTTCTGTTGAACAGCAGATGTCTGCATTGTTAACCACCAATGGATTTTCCGCTGACTATCTGACTCCTGCTTACACCTGTATGCATTGTCAGGATACAGGGTATATTAATAACGAGAAATGCCGTTGCTTTAAGCAGGCAACCATTGATTTATTGTACAAGCAGTCCAATTTGTCCAATATTCTTGCTTCCGAGAATTTTGATACATTTACATTGCAGTACTATTCTAACGAGGTTACAGACCCTGTAACAGGGCTTACACCATATAATAATGCCAAGAAGGTTTTATCCATTTGTAAGGATTATGTTGATGCTTTTCCAAGTGGCGACAATATCCTCTTCTATGGAGATACCGGTGTTGGCAAGACTTTTTTATCCAACTGTATTGCTAAGGCACTTTTAGATAAAAGTCATAGCGTTTTGTATATGTCAGCAATTGATTTATTTAAGAATTTAATAGACAATCATAACGCTGACAATATAATGGAGGATTTACCTCCTCTAGAGCAGCAGGTGCTTACCTGTGATTTATTGATTATTGATGATTTAGGAACAGAGCTTGTAAATTCATATACTAATTCCAAGCTGTTCCACTGTCTCAATAACAGACTTCAGAATAACTTATCAACTGTAATTTCTACTAATTTTACTTTACAGCAGTTGATGAACACCTATTCTGAGAGAATTTTTTCAAGAATATCCAGCTCCTATAAGCTTCTTAAGCTTTTTGGAGATGATATTAGATTAATTAAGAAATAACACATAATTACGGAGGAAAAGAATTATGCAACTTAAAGGTCGCGAACTGGATACAATTCCGGTAGGTTCATTGGGGCTGATTACTTTAAAGGGATGTGAGGGTCTTGGTAACAAGATTAACGATTACATCGTTGATTGGAGAAGAGAAAGAGAAAGCGAGCATAAGACAACAATCGCTTTTTCAGGATACCAGAGAGATAACTACATTGTTAAGACCAGCGTTCCACGATTTGGTTCCGGTGAAGCTAAAGGCGTTATTAATGAGTCTGTCAGAGGACGCGATTTATATCTCTTAGTTGACGTATGTAATTATAGCTTAACATATTCACTTTGTGGTCAGACCAACCATATGTCACCTGATGACCATTATCAGGATCTCAAAAGAATTATTGCCGCAGTAGGTGGTAAGGCAAGAAGAATTACTGTTATTATGCCTTTCTTATACGAAAGCAGACAGCATAAGCGTAGTGGACGTGAGTCCCTTGACTGTGCTTTTGCACTTCAGGAGCTTAGCAATATGGGTGTTGACAATATCATCACTTTTGATGCTCATGACCCACGAGTTCAAAACGCTATTCCTCTTCATGGATTTGAGACTGTTCAGCCTGCATATCAGTTCATCAAGGCTCTTCTTCAGAACGTTGATGACCTCCAGCTTGACAGTGACCATATGATGATTATAAGCCCAGATATCGGAGCTATGGGTAGAGCAGTATACTACTCAAATATCCTTGGCTTAGATGTTGGTATGTTCTATAAGCGTCGTGATTATTCTAAGATTGTTGATGGACGTAACCCAATTGTTGCCCATGAATTCTTAGGTACAGACGTAGCCGGCAAGGATGTATTCATTATTGATGATATGATTTCATCCGGAGAAAGTATGTTAGACGTTGCCAAGGAATTAAAGGCTAGAAATGCAAGAAGAATCTTCCTTGCTTCTACCTTCGGTCTCTTCACCAACGGTATGGAGAAATTCGATGAGGCTTATGAGAAGGGCTTATTCGATAAGGTATTAACTACTAACTTAGTATACCAGAGTCCTGAGCTTCTTAAGAGAGATTACTATGTTAACGTAGATATGAGTAAGTATATCGCGCTCTTAATTGACACTCTTAACCATGACTCATCTATCAGCCAGTTGCTTAATCCAATCGATAAGATTAATGCAAGACTTGAGAAATATAGAGAAACACATAAATAAAAGATAACAACTCCCTTGTTCTTAAGCACACGTTTTCACTAGTTGCTTCACGGAATGGTACTAAGGCTCCATAAATGTCGCCAAGTACCACCGGAAGCAAATGAGCTTAAGATACAAGGGCTTTGTTATTGCGTTGTGTGGAACTGAAACGTCTATACACAAGATTTTACTATTTGCTTTTATGATGCCTCAAATGTTCCTGAGCTTGCACCCACTGTAATAGTATAATTTTCACCTTTTACGATATCCGGGCTACTAAGAATTACTACTCCAAAAGACAATTCCGGCGTATAAGTGATTATTACATCTCCGGCTTCATTCACCAGTTCAATCTTAGTTCCCTTTGACTGGGAGCCAACACTTACTGCAATAACTCCCTGATTCTGGGATTCACTAAAGGTCTGTGCCATACCGGACGCACCTGTTCCAATAAAGGTTCCTCCTGAAATTACCGCTGATATATCATAATCCAAGGTTGCTGTATCTCCCTGTGTCGGTCCGACTACAACCGTATATCCTCCGGAAATCACCAAAGTACCATTGGCATCAATTCCATCTCCAGATGCATTTATATATAGATTTCCACCAGCGATTACAATAGTTCCATTAGAAGAGGATGACATTGGATTGCCACCAAACATTCCATTATCACGTCCACCCATTCCAGAAGAATCTGTTCCTCCAGCTGCATTCAGACCATCATCTGTTGCAACAAGATTAATATCACCGCCACAGACTTTTATATTTAAAGCCTCAAGACCTTCATAACTCTGTGTTATAACAATATTTCCTGCATTAATCGTCAAATCCTCTTCGGCATGAATTCCATCATCTCCAGAAGCAATGTTCATATCTCCACCATTAATTGTTACAGAAATATCTGAATGAATACCATCATCGGCTGAATCTATCGTTATGACACCATCCGCAATTAACAGGCTTCCCGCGGACTTAATTCCTTTCATGCTGGTACTGTCTTCTGTGGTTTCAGTACTTTCAAATCCCGAGGCACCTCCGCCATTCATTCCTCCCTTACCATTCATTCCTCCCTTATCGTTCATTCCTCCCATGCCGCCACGGCCACCGCCGCCCATAAAGTCGCCATAGTTGCCTGAGCTTTGTGAGCTACCATTTTCATAACCGCCTCCGGCAACAATGTTAATTGTACCTCCCTCAATCTGTGCATATGCATATGCACTTACTCCGTCTCCCTGCGCTTCAATATCTATATTTCCGCTTGAAATATATACATATCCAAGGGAAGCATCATCTGAATTTTCAGAATGAATTCCATCCTTACCTGCGTTAACAGATATATCTGCATTGGCAATTCTCACACTGTCATTTGCATCCAATCCATGAGAAGCAGACTCCACAACATATGTTCCACTGGTAAAAACAAGATCATCCTTGCATACAATACCATGACCTGCCGGCGAAATAACTTCTAAGGTTCCTGAACCATTAAAAGTTAAATCCTGCTTAGAAAAAACCGCCGCATCTATATTATTTTCATCAATTGCCTCAAAGCTTCCCCCGTTTTCAAGAATATTTTCTGTTCCTTCATTAACGGTCACAAAAACTTTATCTGCTTCTAAAATATATAATGGCGCTGAGGTTTCACTTGTAATTGAAACACCATCAAGTATAATTTGTGGTTTGTCGGTATCCTCTGCATTTACGATTATCATACCATTATTCAAGGTTCCTCTTATTATATATGTTCCTTCATCAGTAATTGTTGCTGTTGTCCCATTTATAACAACGGTGGATATGTTGCACTCAATACTATCTCCGTTTAATGTAATAACAGCGCTTTCTTCCTCATCATATCCAACTTCATAATCACGTTTGGAAAACATATCCTCGTCTGACATTGTAAAATCCACATCCGAGGCAGTACCCTCTTCAGTATTTCCTTCTGTAGAATCCACAATATTATTTTTAATTTCCTCCACACCATTACAGCCAACCAGTGTTATTGCAGAAATCAAAATTATCGCAATAAATTTTTTCATTAATATTAACCTCCTATAATTCCACGCCGGAAGATGTCTGTTTTGAAACATTAATTTCTAAATTGCCATTTCTGCATCTTATTTTATCAATAAGTTCTTTCTCTTTTTTGCAATCCCTAAGCACAACATCATATGTTAATTTAAACATACTTCCCATATTGGTTGTTTTAACATTTACTAATTCACATGAAGTAGTATACTCAGAAAAAATTTCTTCAAACACACCTGTGTAATCTAAATCTTCCGGTATCACAATTCTAAAGCTTTTGTAGATTGCGGAATTCTTTCTGGCTCCAAAATCGAGTTTGTTATATATAACAAAAACCGCACACAAAATTACTGTAAATAACAATGCAAATCCTAAATATCCCATACCGGCAATGAGTCCTGCTCCCATTGCAAGAAATAAAGTTCCGATTTCTTTTGCCGTTCCCGGAACCGAACGAAAGCGTACAAGACTAAAAGCTCCGGCAACCGCCACTCCGGCTCCCACATTTCCATTTACCATCATAATTACCACACAAACTACTGCCGGCAAAAGTGCCAGTGTTATTACAAAGCTTTTAGTATAACGTGTTTTGTACATATATGCCAAAGCCATTAATAATCCAAGCACAAGTGAAAATCCTATACACAGAATAAAATCCGTTACGCTGATTACCGTTGCCAATTCTGAATCAAATACTCCCTTAAATAATTTATCTAACATTGTTTGCTACCTCCTGAATCTTGGGAAAAATAATTGTTTTGTAAGCTGTTCCGTATTTTGAAAAGGACGTTTTATATATGTGTTCCCTTGACAGTGTGTCCACCATCCAGAGCGGAATTCCTCCGGAACATTTTATTTCCATAAGTACATTTTCCTCGGGAAGAATAGGTGTCCCATATACATCGGACTCCAATGAAACATCCTCCGTCCTGCATAAAATCGTATCGTCAAAAGTTACCCTGAAATCACTTTTGACCTTAGTAAAATATGCCTCTCTTTCATAGGAAAGGAACACCGCAGGTTTTAGATTTTCGTAGTAATCAAGAAAATAATCAACCTCCTCCGATATCTGGGTCTCTGCTTCACAGTGTTTCTCTCTTAAAACCCACTCCATTGCTTCAGCCTGTGGCAGAGAAATTCGACGCTTATAAACTACATGCTTATATTTCTTTTTTAATTCCACAAAAACTGTACTGTCTTTTTGAGCCTGCTTGTAACTCCTAATTCGAAGTTTCTCTTTATATGTTGGTTTTTCAATTGAGTGACGGATAAGTCTGTAATTATCCGTATCAAAATAAATATTTCTAATGGTGGTTCGCCCGTATTTATCCAGTTCCATATATGGTTCCATAGCTTGCAGAATTTTTTCTTTCTGCTGACGTGTAATCATATATTTTAGTTCGTAACGTTTAAAAACTGTCTGATGTGCCATTACACTTTCCTCCTTACACGGGCTATTCTACTTCCGCAACCTTAAATGAATTTTAAAAATCCAAAAAAAATTTTTAAGGTTTATTTAATCTACAAACCTTATACTTATATATGTTATAATATTTTCTGTAAAGGAGTGTTTCCTATGAAAATCTTAATTGCCGAAGACGAACTGGCATTAGCCAAGGCATTAAAAAAAATATTTGAAAAAAATAATTATTCTGCTGACGCAGTATTTAATGGAGAAGATGCGCTGGATTACCTGCAAACAGGGAATTATGATGTTGCAATCTTCGATATAATGATGCCTAAAATGGACGGCATAACTGCACTCCAAAAGCTTCGTGCCGGTGGAAACCACATTCCGGTTCTTTTGCTGACCGCCAAATCAGAGGTTGAGGACAAGGTCAGAGGACTTGATTGCGGAGCCAATTATTATTTAACCAAACCCTTTAACTCCCAGGAGCTTCTGGCCACAATACGTGCTATAACAAGGGCTCCCAAAGCAGTAGATACCAATCTTACAGTAGGAAATATTTCTTTAAACAGAGCCACCTATGAGCTCTCCTCCAAATATGGAAGCTTCAAGCTTGCCAACAAGGAGTACCAGTTAATTGAATTTTTTATGTCCAACCCTAATTACATAATATCCGCAGAACGACTGATGGAGAAATTCTGGGGCTTCGACAGCGATGCTGAAATAAATGTTGTGTGGGTATACATATCTTACTTACGTAAAAAACTCACTGCATTAAAGGCCAATATATCTATTAAGGCCATAAGAAATGCAGGCTATTCACTGGAGGTATCAGATGATTAATAAACTCAAAATAAAATTTGTATGCCTTACTATGGTAGCATTAACATTTTTGATGGCATGTATAATTACCGGAATGAATCTTGTAAACTATAACTCAATTGTTGTTGATGCAGATATAACACTGGAATTTCTGTCCCAGAATAACGGCAAATTTCCTCCTATGTTGAACGACAAAGCCAATATCACTTTTCCGGAGCATATGTCCCCCGAAACACCCTATGAAAGCCGTTATTTTTCTGTTCTGCTTAACAAAGATGGAAAATTAATGCAGACAGAAACCAGTAAAATTGTGTCAGTTACTCCCGAAATGGCAGAAAAATACGCCCTTATGGCTCTTGAAGAATCAGATGAAAAGGGATTTATAGATAATTTTAGGTATATAATAGCCCATGACGGTCAAAATACACACATAACGTTTCTAGACTGTGGCCGAAAGCTAGATTCCTTCAAAACCTTTCTGCTTACAAGCATTGGAATGTCCCTTGCCGGAATTATCATTGTCTTTATTATAATAATGTTTTTTGCCGGCAGAATAATTCGTCCTCTTGCGGAAAGCTATAAAAAACAAAAGCGTTTTATTACTGATGCGGGACACGAGATAAAAACGCCTCTCACTATTATCTCCGCTAATATAGATTTACTGGCTGATGACCCACATGATACAGAATGTCTTGATGAAATCCGAAAACAAACTGAAAGATTAACCACTCTTACTAACGATTTAGTTTCTCTTGCCCGAATTGAAGAATATAACGAAACCGCAGAGAAAACTGACATTCCGATTTCTGATATTATATTGGATTGTGTTAAACCATTTAAAGGACTTGCAGACTCACAGGGAAAAAGTTTTGAATATAACATTCAACCGAATATAACCTTCTATGGTAACCAGAAGTCAATAGAAAAGCTGGTATTAATTATAGTGGACAATGCCATAAAATACACTCCTACGGATGGCACAATTAAATTAGATTTGTCCAAACAGGGGCATTCAATCAAGCTTCATATTTTTAACACCACTGACGCTGTTATTACCTCAGAAAATTTAAAATATGTCTTTGACAGATTTTATCGAACCGACAGTTCCAGAAACTCTTCCACCGGTGGTCACGGTATCGGGCTGTCCATTGCAAAAGCAATTGTAACCTCTTACGGTGGAAAAATAAGTGCCTGGAGCGACACTCCAGACACATTTAATATAACAATTATTTTATAATGTAAAATCGTATGTATTATCGTGAAGGTGCATCCTTATCCCCCATTTCGCTTACATCATAGTCACTATCACCATCACTGATATTAAGCTCATTATCACCATATCCACCCGGATGGGTTTCCTTCTCCGTGGTAGGTTCCTCAGGGTCAGAATCCGTACCTTCAAGAATCTGGGTGGATGTGCCATCGTAATTAGGGAAGTTCTTTTTAGTAAGTCCTTCGTGAATTTGGTACATATATTCCTTCCAGATGTTAAGCGGATATGAACCACCACTTAAGCCTTCAACAGTCTGTGGCATATCACAGCCAACCCACACCGCAGTTGTATAATATCTGGAATATCCACACAACCAGCCATCTTTAAAATCGTTAGTGGTTCCTGATTTTGCCGCAACAATTGCATTATCAAGCTTAGCGTTTACAAGGATTCCCTTATTAACTCCGTATTCCATCATTTTGGTAACCATTCTGGCAGTCTGCACGTCATATACAGCCTTCTCAGTTTCATAGTTATCAATTATAGTCTCATTCTTGGCATTGGTAATCTTCATAACACAGGTCGGCTCTCTGTATACACCATCATTTTCCAGTGCGGTATACGCTGCTGCCATCTCAAGTGTCGTAACACCATATGTAAAACCTCCTACAGAAGTCTCCACATTATCATCATCCATATCTATATTTTTAAAATTCATTGCATGAAGATAATTCATTGCATACTGTGGAGTCATCTCATTCATAAGCTTCCATGCCACAATATTAGAAGACATTGCAAGTGCCTGTGTAATAGTAATTTCACCATAATACTGGTCATTAACATTGGAAGGTCCACCGGATACCGGCTCATCCATTACCAGCTCATCCGGCATATGTCCCAAAGCAAGATATGGTGCATATACCAATACAGGCTTAATGGCACTTCCCGGTTGTCTGTAGCTCTGGTATGCTCGGTTTAAAGTATAACCGTCATATTCCTGCTCTCTGCCACCAA
Source organism: uncultured Butyrivibrio sp. (assembly GCA_964576255.1). Lineage (GTDB taxonomy): Bacteria > Bacillota > Clostridia > Lachnospirales > Lachnospiraceae > Eshraghiella. Next base: position 5,513 of record CAZNUK010000028.1, on the reverse strand, counting down.
CTATGGCAACCACAAAGCCCGAAGAATTATCAATACAGGTAGCCGCCCCTTGAAGGGTGTATATACCTTCCTCGTTGGTGGAGGTAAACATATCCAGTTTATCATTAAGAACTTCCTGTAAAAGCTCCTGCTTTTCCATATCAATAGAAGTATATATTCTGTACCCGCCGGTAAAGAGATATGTCTGATACCTGGCATATTCCTGGTCGTAAAGCTCCTGATAATTCTCCTTAGTCTCCTCATCCTCGAACTCATACTGGAATACAAAACCATTTGCTTCCATCAATGACCTCGCGGCACAGTAGAACACAAAAGTCTCAACGTAGTTATATCGGCTTTGGTCATTGGTCTCCAGAACTATTTCCTCCTCCAGTGCGGCGTAATATTCCAGCCCCGAAAGACTACCATTAGCATACAATTGCTTCAAAATAAAATCTCTTCGTTCAATAGCTGTTTCCAACTTGGTAACAGGGTCAAATCTGGACGGATTCTTAGGAATTCCCGCCAAAAATACCAGCTGGGATGTGGACAATTCACTTATATCTTTGCTAAAATAACCCTCCGCAGCCGCCTGAATTCCATAATAACCATTACCATAATAAATATTGTTAATATAGAACTCCAATATCTCTGATTTTGAAAACTGCTTCTCAAGATTAACCGCAATAAACATCTCTGTTATTTTTCTCTCCCAAGTAACATCATTGGTGAGAAATACGTTTTTGGCAAGCTGCTGGGTTATGGTGCTGGCACCCTCAACAATCTTCTCATTACGCATATTGGCAATATAGGCTCTTATGATAGCAGAAAAATCAATACCATTGTGAGAATAGAAATCCTGGTCCTCAACAGCCACAAAGGCTTTTTTAAGCACCTCAGGGATTTCGTCATCCTCAACATAATACAATTCCTTCATTCCACTAATAGTGGTTATCTCATTACCATTAATATCGTAGATAATACTGGTCTCTGTGCTTCTAAAGTAATCCTCCGTAATGCCCGCAGTTATGGCATCGGCGTTTTTCTTAAGCTTGGAAATGCTTCCGAGAAAGACTCCTACAACAATTCCTATTGCACCAATAATAAAAACTGCCAGAAGCAACAATATTCTTTTGAGTGTTTTGTTCTTCTTTTTGCCCTTTGCCATATCTTCTGCTCCTCAAAAAATCTAATAAGTAATTAAAACACTGTCGAACTGAGTTATTAAATCATCAAAAATGCTTTTACTGTAAAACTTCTTTGTTCCATCTATAAAGTCACAGGTATACACATAATAGCTGTCATATGAATATACTAATTCATATTCATTTTCCCCGGTTTTGGCAATTAACGGATGTCCTTTGCCCACAAAATACAGAGCATAATCAATCGGGCTTCCCGTTAAATCCAATGCCTTTCCAAATTTTAGTTCAAAGCATTCCAAAGTCGAATATCCCTTATTATATAATTCCTCTGCATTAGCTTCCTTACCTGCAATTTTAAAAACTGCATTAGTAGCATCCGCTAAGGAATTTCCCGTCATAGGGTATACATCCTCAGGAAGAGAAATTTCATTTTCCGTCGCTTTGTAACGGTTCCATATGGTATTTGCATTAGAATCAACTACCACACCACCACTTTCGTATGCCGCACTCATAGCCTCTGAAAGCGTACTACATATTTTATACAGCTTACCGTAGCCATAAGCGTAATAAAACTCCGGTTTCTGTTCATAAATTTCACTGATTAAAACTGTACTGTTATCGCTATACTCATAATCGCATTTGTTGGTACCGGCTTTTCCACTACCGGCGACAATCATGGAGATATACTGCTCCTTCTGTCTTGCTTCGGTAGCCCTTGTAACAACCGAAAGCTTAGCAGTGGCATCCTGAACACTGCTTAAAACAGAATCCGTCTCAACAGCAACCAGATTACCCTCCTCATCATACGCCATTCTTTCAAAAATAATCTGCGAATCACTGAATATGGCATCAGTAATATAAACACCCTGCTCCTTATATACTCTCAGTGCCTTGTTGTCATCCCCCATAATGGTTGCAGAGTACATCGGAGTAATTATCTCTCCGTCAATGGATTGAAGCAGCATATCCAGCTTCATTCTTCCAAAAACAACATTGCCATCAATAAATCCCAGAATCTTTACAATCTCATTTGTATAGGCTTTTTCCGTATAAATCTGTCCATTCTCCAAATTCAGCAGATATAATTCTGTGCAGGCGTTAATGTCCGTTCCTGTCTGATATGCAAAAATAGATTTATCCTCACATAACTGGCTGACTTCAGCCATTACATCCGTAGCAACCACCATGTATTCTTTGGTATCACAATCCAGATAAAAAACTGAATTATTACTGTAAATATACAAGGTTCCGTTTTCATTCATATATGCCAGTTTATCAATATCTCTGGCAATTATTTCGTATGAATCAGTTCTTGGAATAAAAGCAATCTCTCTGGTAACTTTATCCACCGCATCATACTGGCACACAGAAATACCAAGCTCTCCTTCGTGACTTCCTCTGTTCATATAACCATATACGAGAAAATCCACATTACCATTATTATATACATTCAAAAGCTTAATGTCATGAGCCTGATATTCTTCCCTGATACCATCCGTGCCTGCATCCTCAAAGGAAAACACCTCATTAAAGCTGTTTTTAACAGCTGAGAACGTCCACACATTACCATCAATTGCAAAAGCAGTAATATTGCCATTGGCACTGCTTTTCATATTAACATCAGTGTCACTTCGGATGCCCAGATATATTTCCCCTCGCCCAGTTACTCCTATAGATGGTTCAAAAATCTGATTCATCCATCTCTCAAAATTGTACACATACGTTACGGTCTCATCCGGCTGATATATTCTATAGTACTCTTCAATATTGTAATTAAAGATTCCTGTGTCATCACTGGTCTTAGCCTTATATGTAACGTATATGGAAGCTCTCTCTTCATCAATTTCTGTAATGGTAAAATAACGTTCCGTCAAAAGCTCCGGCTGTAACACTCCAAATCCCACCTGAGAAAGCTTGCAATGAATATCAATTCTTCCAAGATTGGTGTTATCCGCCGAAGAATTAGTCTCCAACTTAGCCGTTACTTTATTTAAGGTCTCATCATTTCTGGTGTTTTCAGAAAACTCATTAACATAAGCAAGCTTTCCTTCCACATCCGGGTCATTATATTTAATAATTCTGGTATAATATGCAACTTCACCATATTTTTCGGTATTTAAAATAATTTTAAGGAGATACTCTCTTCCGTACTCCAAAAGATCCTTAAATTCAAATTCTGCAATAATAACACCATTTCTTCCGTAATAATCGGAGATAGTGTTACGTTCCACCAAAACCTCCTGGTCCGTGGTGGTAATTTCATATGACACTCCCGATATAACACAGCCATACTGCTTAACAGAAATAATCATATTACGTTCTTCTGTAATAGGTGTGATTGCGTCGTGAATTAACTTCTCATTAATCTCTCCGGTATATCCGTGGAGGTAGTTATATTTAAGCCCACCCTCCGCTGTCATATAGATGACGGGGAGCCCCGCGGACTCCATATCATTAGTCTTGGGACTGTATACAGTTTTGCCTATAGTAAAAATATATGTCAGCACTGCTGCCCCGATAAAAACCAGGACGTACAGCGCTATTCTAATTTTTAAACCTTTCAATTAATTATCCTCGCATTTTCTAATGCTTATATTTTACAACGTATCTCCTTAGTAATCAAGATTGTTAAGAGGAGTGGACAAATATATTGTTGTCATATTTTCCGCTTCATTATAATCCTCGGAAATATTAACATTTACTTTTTTTCCGCCACAAATGACACTTCCCGAGACATTTTCAGAATATGCGTAAATTGTAAATATATCATTTCCTCTGTTTTCTGACACCACTGTGGCATTAAGCTCTTTAAGAAGTGCATTAGCAATTTTATTTTTTTCTGAATAATTTAATGTACCGGCTATATTCCCTCTAAGATTAATTGTCACATTGCCATCAATTCCATCTGCTTTAAGTACATCCTCCACCAGATTTCGATATGCGGTTACACTATTAATCTTGTTTCCAAAATCAATGTCAACTTTCACATACTGTGTCGTCTGGTAAAAATACCCCATATCCTCCGATACGGTTATAACCTTAATAGTTGTATCGGCATTTTTCCCTAATTTCATCAGTATTTTTTCTGTTGTTTCTTCTTTTTCTACAGAAGAAATTTCATATCCGCTATCTATCCCTAATGAATTGGCAATTCTCACAAGAAGTGCCTCTTTTTCCTCCTCCGTAAGATATGTTACCCCGTATTCTCCAAAGGCAGAAACATCCCCTTCCATAGTAACAAAACTTTGAGAAGAAAATGCTTCAATTACATCACTTCCTGTATCAAGTTTATCGTTAATTAGCTTACCGGCTAACAAAAGCCATATTATTACTGCTGTCACCAATCCTATTTTTTGCATAAAAACACCTCCCAAATGTTCGTCTATAGTAAGATTTCCCATTTTGGAAGGTGTTTAAACATCATTATTCTAAAAGTGAGATTCTTGTTAGCGCTTTTTTAAGTGCTATTTCGGCTCTCTGAATATCCATTCCGGATTCCTTGCCATCCAATCGCCTTTCTGCACGTACTCGTGCTTCGTTGGCACGGTTAATATCGATTTCATCCGGCCATTCAGCTATTTCGGCTAAAATCATAACCTTGTCCTGAGTGATTTTGACAAATCCCTCATGAAGGGCGGCCTGCTTAGTGGTTCCGTCTTCTTCATGGATGGTCATAATTCCCGTTGCAAGCACTGTTGCAAGTGGAATATGTCCCGGATATACTCCGATGCGTCCCTCTGTGGTATTAAATTCAACCATTGTGGCATTGCCTTTGAAGAAGCTTCTGTCAGGACACATAATTTCCAATTCTAAAACCTTATCCGCCATAAAAGCCCTCCGTTATCCCTTGCATTTTGCAAGAACATCATCAATGCTTCCACAGTTAAGGAAATAGCTTTCCGGAATATCATCATACTTACCTTCAAGAATTTCCTTGAAGCCCTGAATCGTCTCACTAATAGGAACGTAACGTCCATCAAGACCTGTAAACTGAGTTGCAACAAAGAATGGCTGAGATAAGAATCTCTGTACCTTTCTTGCTCTTGCTACAACTAATTTGTCATCCTCTGAAAGCTCATCCATACCAAGAATTGCAATAATATCCTGTAATTCTTTGTATTTTTGAAGAATTTCCTGTACACCTCTGGCAACCTTATAATGCTCCTCTCCAACAATTCTTGGGTCAAGGATTCTTGATGACGAACCAAGTGGGTCAACCGCAGGATAAATACCAAGCTCTACGATTGAACGGTCGAGTACGGTTGTTGCATCAAGATGCGCAAAGGTTGTTGCCGGTGCCGGATCAGTTAAATCGTCCGCAGGCACATATACAGCCTGAACAGATGTTATGGAACCATTCTTGGTTGATGTAATTCTCTCCTGAAGGGC
>CAZNUK010000027.1:8865-26240 GCA_964576255.1 uncultured Butyrivibrio sp. | reverse complement strand
CGAATTATTTACCTTTCAATATCACGCGACATAAGTGACACTTTTGACTGCGTAAGCGACACATGTGATTATAACGAATGGGAGTACAAAGCACTCCCATCCTCTTAATCCAATATATTAACTCTTACGAAACTTCAAATTTTTTATTCCCCTAAATCAATATCAATTTCGTACTTGCCATCAATAAGAATATAGTTTGCTTTGTGCTTCCTTGCAAGTTCCAGAAATCGCTTATTATCTTCTGTCACAGTTTCCACTGTACAACACGCGTCATCCAGACGATTTTCAATTACATTTGCATATTTTTTAATGTCAGCAAAATTATTACAGATATAATTTTCACTCATGACAAGACAATAATACTTGATATTATCAAGATATTCTTTTTCAAAATCATTTTTCCAATCAAAAGGTATATAACATCCTTCAACAATGAGATTCTGCTTATTCTCTATTGCGGTCTTAATCATTTCACGAACAATAGCCCACAAATATGTAGTCAAATCTGAAGCATCACTTGTTGGAGTAAGCTTGGTATTCCCACTTCTAATCAGCCCCATCTTCAAATGGTCCATCGAAAGATAGGGATATTGGTACTTTTCCAATAGTTGCTGAGCTAATGCGGTTTTGCCCGAATGAGATGCTCCTGTTATTAAAATAATCATATTGTCTATTTCCTTTTTTTATCAATTAAAAATAGTATTAAATTCATTATACCAACTAAAACTGCATGAATCACTACTAAAACAACATAGAAAAACTGACCTAATCCGGGAAAAAAGCCACCATCCTCAGGAACAACACCAAAACTATTTAGTAAAATTTGAACAACTGCACCTATCCCAAAATGAAGATATACCATCCACGGCATATAACTTTTTCTGTTACATACAAGCCAATAAATAAGGTACAATACGCCTAAAACAATAAATGCAATCTGCAATTGATTGTACTCTTGTTCCATCATTGCAAAGCTCATCACAATAAGTATGATGTTAAAAATATATGCAATTATTATATGTATGAATTTTTTATTCATATTTATCATCTCCGTTTCTATAATTAGTGTTTATTATTTTACTCCATAAGTATATTCATTCACCTTGTGGAATATTTTCATTCAGACTTTTATTGCGGTAATTTAAGTTGGTACGCAGTGTATATCCCTGTTCTTCCCAAAAGTCATTAGCTATATTGTTGTCCTTAAAAACCAGCCCAAATACTTTGGTGATGCCTTCTTTACTGAGGGCATCTTCTGCCGTCTGAACAAGCATACGTGCTATTCCTTGGCGGCGATAATCTGGATGAACGCACATATGATGAACCATTCCACGTCTTCCATCATGACCGGTAAGTATAACTCCAACTATCTTATTATCTTTCTCTATGTCATCCTTCACGTATGCCAAAAAACAAGTTGTGGGATTACGCTTTAAGTATCTCCAAATTCCATCTCGGCTATCGTCCACTGGATTCATAGCACGTCTTGATTGTTCCGTGCTATTCCAAAGTTCAAAAATTCCGTCGTAATCATCTATAACAACAGGTCTGATTGAAATGTTCATAGTCTTAATCAACTGCAAAATCTTACTCTCTATTTCTTTAATAACTCTCACAAACTCTTCATCTGATTTTCCCGTTGGGTCTTCTAACCCCCAATTATCGTCAAATTCTCTGCCGATTAATGGGCAACCAACATTGCACCCCATAGAAATCGTAATATCCGGCTCAGGAATATCTGACATTAATTTTGAATATTGTGTCGCTTCCATATCAATATCGTACATCTCTTTCATAATGCGTACAGCATCAGGATTGATTTGTGGCTTAGTTTCTGTTCCTGCTGAATAGCTTTCAAAAACATCTGATGCGAGATGTTTTCCCAAAGCTTCCGCAATCTGGCTTCTGCAGGAATTGTGTACACATATAAAGGCTATTTTTTTCTTAGGCTTATTATAATGCAAATATTCCATTACCACACCTCTCTTCCGACAGGTTCGCCCCAATCATATTCGCCATCAAGCATTAACTTTCCATCAAATTCCTCAGCTCTCTCTTCTAATGTTTTATGACGAAATGGCTTTGCTAAAATAATAACACCATTAGATACAGTAACATCCAAAACCTCATTCAATGCAATTCCTGCACCTTTAAGAAGTTCTTTTGGAAGTCTAATTCCTTGACTATTTCCCCATTCTTTCACTTGTGCTTGCATAAATAACCTCCTTACGAATACGTATATACATAGTATTACCTTGTGAGAATAATTATCAATTACCCAAACCAAAATATCCCCATTACCACGCAAAAACTGACACTAATAATCAGTCCTAAAATGCAGGTTGCAATTGCGTATCGGTCATATACTTTTTTCGCCTTCATATCCAGCATGACCTTATATGTCTTATCTGCCGGGTATAGCTTTTTTTCCATAATAAATTCTTTTGGAAACATGCAGGGATATTCCTCGCCCTCTACCTCATAATAAGCTACTTGAAATTTACTGTTTCCTACTTTGTCAAATCGGACAAAGCTTGCTTCTCTGGCTTTGGACATAGTCAGTCTGACTATGCAATATGTAAAACCGATTGCCATAAGTGCAAACAGCACACACATTAGTATAATAACTCCAAACAATATGTAATTAAGATTAACATCCAAAATCAAACAACACACCACAATAATGGCGATTACGATAATGAGTTCCATATTGCTCCTATCTTTCGAATTTCATCATTTTTATTTCAATCTTAAAATACTGCTCCTGAAATTTCACTAATTCCAAGATTTTATCCTGCGTATAAGTCATGCCCTCCGGTGCAACCACCCATTTATCTTCAACGTCATCCAGACGATGAATAATTGCTATTACTTTTCCTGTAAACTCTGTTACAGGCACATCCACGCCCAAAACATACGCATCCTTTTCTTCACCGTCAGGCGCAAGCTCCAACATATGACATATATACAGCAAAATATCTATCTTCATATTCAAATCCATACACTGGGTTCGCTCCCTTAGATGAAAATAAATCACCAATTTTTGAACATTCAAAGTTCTCCAACACGTATTTTAAAATCACATATGAAAAAGTAAGAATGCAAGCATCCACTTTCTTCGCAGCTTCATTGCGAGACACTTTTATTATCTCATTTGTTAAAATTATCAAAAGAATTCGTTATCAATGTGCACACCTCCTTAATGCAGATAACTTGGAAGTTATCGAGATGATTGACAAAGTCAATCGGCAGAATTACTGCGAGCATTCTACCCATAACACCTGTATCAGTCACTTATGGTAAGAAAATTCTATGAAATATCTTGGAACTTTCTACCTATAGGGCACGCATCTTGTTCTTATGGGTAGAAATTATCATCTGATAGTGCTAGTTTTTCTGCCCATAGAACATATTTATACTTTACATGGGTAGAAACTTTTTATTATGAGCAACAACTTTTCTAACCATGAAATACTTAAACACTTTTTATGGGTAGAAGTCTCCTCCATAAATTCAAGTTTATTTATCTCTTGATTATATATTTTTGTATCTCTTCTTTGAAAGTATCGCTATAAAACTCTTCTGCTAATTCCCCATTACAATTTTTAATAACATTTGCTGATGCAACATTAGATTTGTCACAGGTTAAAATAACTTCTTTTATACTAAGTGTGTCGCACACCTTTAAAGCATTATTCAACATATCTGTTGCATAATGTTTCTGTCTTTCAGTCGGTCTTATGCAATACCCTATATGTCCACCTTCTTTTTTTAAGAACTCATTTAAGGCTAATCTAATATTAATCATTCCAACAATTTTATCATCATCTTCTCGAACATAAAAATAAGTTAATGCTGGAACTCTTGGTTGTGGAATATTTGCAATATCGATATCCGCATATACCTTTTTCATCCATTCTTCATATGTTGAATTTTCTAAATAACCATCTAAGGCTCCGCTTCCGTTAATATCAGAATTGTATTCATAAAATTCATTAATAAATTCTACTGCTTTATCTTTATAAATCAAACTAGGAAAAACTAATTTCATAATCATTACTCCAAATTCCAAAATTTTATATTACGCCAAAGGGTCTCTTCTGGCTCTATGCGTTACTTATTGTTGCCCCCAACTTTTTTAATCTTTTAAACTGTTTGCGCTTATTTTTCTCAAACTTTGTACCAATTGCTGCTTCATTAACAATTACTTTATACCCTGCTTTAATGGCACCTAATGCAGTAAGAGGCACGCATCCTCCACCGTCAACTCCAATAACTTCAACACACTCTATATCTTGCTCTTGCAAAAAAGCGTCAAGTTCGGGATTAGAAAAAGCATCGCCCTCGTATTTCTTGAATATGTAATCAGACACAATATGAAGCCCCTCCACCAGTTCAACCTCGGGTGTTCCTTCATAAGCATCAAAAGTAGCAAACTTGTTAACTACATTGCGTTTCAAAATATTCTTAATATAAATAACTGTGTTATCTGTATTGGCGTCAATCACTTTGTTAACCGAGTTAATTAACTCTTCGTTATTGTAGTTAAAAAAATCCGAATGATTGACTCCAACACAAAAGTTCTGCATGTCAATTACTAATAAAGCTTTTTTCATTTAACAACTCACACTCTTTTTCCCATCTCATATGCTTCTTGCATAACAGCTTTACCTCGCACTTCACCTGCTCCATATAAGCCTGTTCCGTAAATAACGCCTTGTTCTATTGCGCCTTCTACGCAATCTGCATAGCCCCTAAAGCAAGCAAGAGTGGTGTTCATTGATGTTCTTTCTTCATCTGCTGCCGTCATAATGTAATACATTTCTTTATTTTTAACTTCAGTCCAACGGCATACACTTCTATCAATTACAGCCTTTAACTGTGCGTCAATAGAATAGAAATATACAGGACTTGCCAAAACCATAACATCACAATCTATCATCTTCTGCATAATCTCAGCCATATCGTCCTTAATTGCACATATGCCGGTGTCACGACAGGCATAGCAAGCAATACAGCAGGCAACTTTTTTCTCCTGCACACGAATTTTCTCCACTTCGTGCCCTGCTTCTAATGCGCCACGCATAAATTCATCGCATAACAAATCCGAATTACCGCTTTTTCTCGGACTTCCTGATAATATTAATACTTTTTTACTCATAACTATTTCTCTCCTATTTCCTGCATCTCTACGTCAAGATTCAATCTATCCTCATCAGTGATTTCTCTTAAAACCCTACATGGATTTCCTGCTGCAATCACATTGGCAGGAATGTCTTTTGTTACCACGCTTCCTGCACCGATTATACTGTTATCACCAATATTCACTCCTGCGAGAATAGTTGCGTTAGCACCAATCCAGACTTTTTCACCTATATGGATAGGCTTGGAAGTGTCGTATACAGCCCTTTCATCTGGGTGAATGGCATGTCCTGCACAGGAAATACATACCCCTGGTGCGATAAAAGTATGGTCTCCAATATACACTGGAGAGGTATCCAAAATCGAGCAGTTATAGTTCAAAAGTGCAAAGCCCTCAAAATGAATATTAAAACCATAGTCGCAATGAAATGGTGGCTCTATGGCAACCATTAAATTCTCATCTTGAAACAACTCTTTTAGTAGACTTATTCTGCGCCCTTCTTCGTCCGGTGCCGTATTGTTAAACTTATGTACCAGCTTTTTGGCTCTCATTTGAATATCCTTGGTATATTCATTGTATCCGGCAACATAGCCAGTATCTCTTTGCATTAAATCTAAAAATTCTTCTTCCATATTTACTCCTTCTTGGAGCGCATCCACTCCATAAACTCCTCCATATACCGCTTCTGTGGTGTAATAATGTTAATATCCACATCTGGATTCGCCTTAGAAAAGGTCATAAGCATATTCTCCAAATTCCTCTTGGATTGCAAATAATCTGCCACAATATAATTTTCGTCATATCCCATCTTATGTAAAATTATTGCGGACACCACTCCGGTTCTATCTTTTCCTGCATTACAAAAGTACAGTACATTGGTAGTGGCATTCATAATCACATCAACTATTTCCCTCATCCTATCATCCACCATTGCAATATAGGACTTAGAAACCTCATCCACAGACTTTGGAAGTGCATTACCTCCGGTGACAGGCAGACAATGATATGTAAAATTAGGATTATCTATCAACGGACATTTTTTACATTCACGTTCGCTGTATTCTCTAAGGTCAACTATTGTAGTGATATTTTGCTCTAATAAATATTGGGTCTCTGCCTTCGTTAGGTTGTTTGGCACATCACTACGAATATATTTTAAACTGTCCGGCAAAATCGCCCTGGTATTCTGTGTGCTAGTTAGAATGCTGTTTTTCATACTCCATAAACTCCTTTTTCATGTTAGCCTCTCCTATACTTCTTGCACAAATGGGAATGATAAACCATCATCAAAATTATAGGCCATACGTCAAACACAATTAACACAGCAATTTCAAAATATACATTTCCTACAAAATAACCAATAAAATATCCTGCTATAATAAGCACACCGTATATAATCCACATTATTCCATGTCTAAGATTCCACGCCTTGACATCAGTTATTCCCTCTGCCACAGGCGGCTTCTCCCCTGTGTAAAAACCCACTGGTTCTTCCTGATTAAGCTGATATATTCCAATAACAATCATCGTCAGTGCTACTATTCCAAAAATCACAAGTCCAATAATATCTTCTGCTGTCATAAATCACAACTCCATTCCATCATTCATTTTAACCAAACCATATCTCTCATACAGTGGTCTACCCATGTCCGTTGCCTCAAGAGAAATGGCTGTAATTCCTTTTTTCTTTTGAAAAACTGTTAGACGACATTCCGCACCTCACTTTCAACTATATTAAATCTTATAAATTCCGGAATTGACTCTTTTCTAGAATTTCACAAATCAACATCTTTTTACCTCCTCGTCCATCAATACCATTATATCGATCAGCCGTCACACCATCAACCACATTATATCTTTTCCTTAATCTAAAAGAAAGCCCCCAAAAAGGAGCTTTCTCATATGATTTCTATTCACCTGTAATTGCTACTCCAAATGCCTGATTAACCACACAAATATATGTCTTACCTACGGCCATCTCCAATGGTTCGCCGTCCATCGTAGTCATCACCAGAGGATTTCCGTACTCAGCCACCACATTGTAATCCCCCTTGGTCCAATTAATCTGGGTGTATTCTCCACCACTAATATAATAGCCAACGCCACCTGTGAGATTGTACTTCTGTCTGCTCCTGCTCCATGCATCCGTTGCAGTCCAGTTTGGCACCGGTAAAACAATGACATTAGTTACTGCCACCTGTGCATTTACTGCCTCGTCCATATAGGCTTCCGTATCCCAGAAAAACACATCATACTTGCCACTTTCTTCGTTATAATTAAAAGTGGTGCTCTTATATCCGGAAAATGTTACTTTTACAGTATCCGCAGGCGCCGTCATCTGACCCTCTGGCAATTCTTCTGCAAAAGTAAATCTGGTGTAATTCTCCTTCGTATGAGTAGTCGGAAGGCTGGAGGTTGCCAGCCAGTTCTGTAAATTATCGGAGGATGTATATAAAGTATGTTCCAGACTTAGATAAGCAAGCCTTGCCTGGTCACGCCAAAAAGCACCCTTGTTATTGTTGATTGAATTTATTGTTCCATTCCCGTCATTTTTTATCTGCTCTAACACCCACGAGTCACCACCTGCATGAGCTAAAATTGCGTCAAAACCCAGTGCCAATGAATAAAAATATTCTCTGGTGGAACGAACTGCACCCATTTTCCCCACTCCGGTAACATCCTGATAAATACCCATTATTCTGGTAATCCCACCTTCTTCAGCCACCTCAATCAAAATGTCCGCCTTGGAATTACCGCTTTGTGGCAATGCATCCTTAATAGTATTAAGCATAATTGCTATAGGCCTTGTGTTAGAATAATCAACAAAAGAGCCCTCTCCCGTCAATGGGTTGGTATACGGGTATTCCACAATTTCTTCTGTAGTAGGTTCCTCCGTAGTAGTCTCCTCTTCTGTAACACTCTGGGTCTCTGATTGGGTTTCCGTTGTTGTAGTAGCTGTTACATCATCCTGTTTAGGCTTTTTACCAACAATTCCGATAACCACCACAACAATAATTGCGGTTAATAAGACTGCACCACCAATGATAAACAAAAGTTTTTTATGTGTTGATACAAATGCTTTAATTTTGTCCATGTTAATATCCTTATGCCTTAGATTTGGTATTTATTCTAATATTGCAAAATAACTATATTAGAAGTAAGTCCTGCTGCCGTTCCCAGCAAAAGAACTTTATCCCCTCTATTAACTTTTCCCTCTTGTATTATAGCACATAATGTGTAAGGAATGGACGCTGAAATCATATTTCCATATTCACTTACTCTGTTAATATATTGACCCTCTTTAATTCCGATTCGAGGCATAATTAAGTCCAATGCCTTACTTGCCTGATGAGGCACTACAACGCTTATTTCATCAAGTGTTACCCCTGCCTCACTCAGGGAATTATTTAAAAAGTCCGGAAGCTTTCTTGCAGACAGTTTCAAAACCTTAGGACCCTTCATGTCAAAATAATAGTCCTCTTTGTTTTCTTCGGTAAACTTAAAGGCTGTCATAAGTCCGCAACCACCCCTGATTTCGGTATCGTGAGCACCCTCGGACCAGGTTTTCTGACCTGCATAGATAACGCCTGATTCATCCGTAGTTGAACCCACAACGAAAGCTGCCGCTGCGTCAGAAAACAACTCATAGCTCTCCTTCTGTTTTGGATTAAGTGCCGCCGAAGCTGTATCCCCGGAAACAATTAATATTCTATTATAATTGCCGTAGTCGGTCATATATGCAGCCACATCAAGTGCGGTTAAAAAACTGGTACAGGTAGTGTTAATATCCATTGCCGGAATATCCATACCCTTAGCCATTCTCTCATGAATTAATGCTGCATTACATGGAATTGCCTGTAACGGCGTTGCCATACCACCAATGATGCAATCAATATCCGCCATTGTAAGTCCCGCCATATCAAGGGCTCTGTTAATTGCCAACTCGCAAAGCTCCAGAAGATTCTGACCATCCTTCATTCGATATCTTTTCTGGTCACCAAACATAACCACATTGTCCGGAATTGCATTTCCACATCCAAAGATTTTAAGCTTCCTCATTCTTATCCCTCCTAGTTTGTTACTCGCTCAACGCGCTTTAATTTTCTTGTTTTATCGTAAAAATATTTTTCAAAATGAATTTCAGGTAACACAAACCTATGATCCTCTGATAATTTCTTAAACTCACACCAAACCTTATTTTTCATATCAGCATCAATATCTGCATACACTGTAAGTTCATCATCAATTCCCTGCACCACACGATAATCCGTAATATTTCCTGCAAACAAAATACAACGCCTGATAAAATCAGGAAATATGGAAACAACTTCTCCCTTGGCAGTCCGGAATTTAAAGACATCATCCTCCCTGCCTTCAATTTTGTCCAGTGCCGTAAAAACAGAACCACAGCTGCATTTTTCCTGTTTCTCAACCAGCACATCATTCAGCCTGTATCTGATAATCGGCTGGCTTGTTCGCTCCAAATCCGTAATAATCGGCACAAATCTTTTGTCATCAAGATATTCCTTTTCAATGTGCACAATGTCCTCATTCAGGTGTAGCGTTCCGCATCTACAGGTGGTTGCAAGACAGCCCTCCGTACACTGATATGCCTGATGAATTACATCCACGTTAAAAATCTTTTTAAGGTATTCCTCATCTTCTTTTTCAAGCACCTCGGCAATAGAAATAATTCTGGCTGGCTTAATCTGCAAAGTCTTATTTTTAATTGCCTCGGCAATCATTAAAAGCATGGATGGCTGTGCTACAATTATATCAGATTGATGACTTTGTAACTTTGCCAGATTCTGGTTGATATCGGCATATATATCAAAAAATTCAAACTGAATATTATTGGAACCGACGGACTCATACAAATTACTGTTGGCTCGCATAAAGAACGCTATTTTGCACTTGGATAAAATTCCCTTGGGTAAAAATCTGGCAAGTACATATCCCGCCCACTTATCTTTCTCGGAATTTTCCACCAGAAAAATTCCGCGGCTGTGAGATGTGCCGGAGCTAAGCCCCACCGTAATATTATTAAGCTTATCGCTAAACTCACGGCTTCTTTCTGAGCCAATGGCAAATTCCAGAGCCTCATCCCTGTCAATTCCCACCGTATTAATCCGGTTAAAATTATCCATCATAATTTTTTTGTCAATTATAGGTAATTCTTCAAGGCTTTTCCCTTTGTATTCCTTATAAAAGTCCGCGTGTTCCGTCACATAGGAAAGCTTTTTAGCAATTCTTTTCTGCTGAAAATTGGTAAGCTGTTCCCTTGTTTTAAATTTGCGGTATTTATATTTTATGTAGTTTTTCAAAACACTAAGCTTGTTGCCCATGTGCTATTCCTCCGTTTTGTCGTGAGAATAAATAATTCTTATATCAGGATGCTCCCTGCCAAGCTCCCTTATCGCCTTAGCAGTGTGAAGGTATTCCTTGTAATTATCCTGAATGCGTCTTGGAATAAAACGCATATCTTTTACTTTATCCAGCAAATCCTTGCCCCAACAGGCATCTGCCACCAAAAATATTTGCTGCTCCGGCAAATATATTCCAAGCTGTCCTTTTGCGTGACCATTAAGCTCCACACCAATTATTGAATCATCACCCAACACATCATATAACCTGTCAAAATATCGGCGCAAAATACTCTCTCCTGCATACTCCTTCACTGCGGTATATTCTACATTGCCATCAGGAATCATATTGCGAAATACCAGTTTAAAAGGATTACCGCCTTTGAGAGTATCAATAACCTCATTGGTGGAAATCAACTTATAGTTATTAAAAATTCTTATTCCACCTATGTGGTCCGGATGTGCGTGGGAAAGTATAATTGTCTTAATGTCGTCCGGTTCTTCCCCATCTTCTATTAGTCTGGCATAAATTGTATCCTCCGTTTTAACATAGCTTTTGTTAATGGCATTGTACAGAAATGAGACAAATCCATTTTTATAAATAAGCTCCGAATATCCGGTGTCATAAAGAATGTTTCCAAATTCTTTGTGCTTAATTAAAGCCACAAGTGCAGGGAAATTTCTTATCTCCTTTTTATGACCCTTAAAAACATGACCTAAATTATTAACACAGTAACCACATTCATAAAGTTTTATTTCAGTTATGCTCTTTCCACCATTCTCCATATTGTAAAATTCCTTCCGAAAGTGTCATAATCGGCTTATATCCTAGCTTCTCCTTGGCCTTACTAATATCCAAGGTCTGTGAAAAAGCCAAAGTACACACTGTGTATTTGGTTAATGTAGGCTCGCCTTTTTTATTAAAAGTCTTGTATATCCACTCAAGAAAACCTGCAATACCGTACACTAGCCCAAAAGGCAGCTTAAGATATTTGGCTTCTTTGTTAATGGACTTTAAAAACATTTCAAGTATATTTTTGAACTCCATTGGCTCGCCATTACTAATATTAAAAACCTGACCGTCAATATCCGCTGCTTTGATACAAAGTGAAAGTGCATATGCCACATTTTCCACACAGGTGATGTCCACATAGTTGGTGCCACCGTTAAAAAGAGGAATTCCTATTTTGTCATTGGCTTTAAGAATTCTTGGAATCAGGCTGGTATCCCCAATTCCGATAAGCCCCCTCGGGCGAATAACCACTGTGTACAAGCCCTTTTCATTATATTCCTTAATAATATCCTCGGACATAATTTTGGACTGAATGTAGTAATTTAGCTTATTACTTTTGTCAAATTCATTCTCTTTAATATCAAATCTATGCTGTTTGCCGGAGTAAATACTTGGAGAGGATACGTAAACCATTCGCTTTACATTATGCTCCTTGCTAAGTTCACATACGTTTCTGGTGCCTTCTACATTGATGTTGTAGAAGTCCTCCCATTTGCCCCACACCGTTGACAGGGCACCTGCGTGAATAACATAATCCACCCCTTCAAAATATGAACGACAACTATCTTTGTCTGTAAAATCACCCGCACAAAATGTAGCTCCAAGAGCCACAAGGACTTTGCCCGCCCTTTCATTTCTTCCAAGTGCGAACACCTCGTAGCCGTCATCCACCAATTGTTTAACTAAATATTTTCCCAGAAAGCCTGTGGCTCCCGTTACCAGAATTTTTTCCATCTAATTAACCCTCTTTGCGTTCGATATATTTTTCTATCCGCTCCATAAGCTCGTCCATTCTTACATCAGAAAAATGTTCCATAATCTCTGTTGGCTTATAGACTTTGGTAAGTTCATCCGTCTGTTTCAAAATGCTCTTTCTCTTGTCTAACATTTTTCCCAGACCCAGTTGCTCAAAGCTTTTGCAATTAATGTACTGCTCGCCCTGCTGTGGATACATAAGGCACAACACTTTGTTAGCCGCTGCTTCGCAAATACTGTTCATGCCACCAGCTGTTATGAATACCTTTGCCTGCTTCATGAGCTCCTTCTGATTGACATAGCTTTTTATATGAATATTACCCACTGTATTTTCTTTTGCAAGTTCCTCACAATGTTCCCCACAGGAGATTACCACCTGATATTCTGTATTCCCAAACTCTTCCATTATACTTTTGTAAAATTTCATAGAGTTATTGAAAATTGTTCCAAGTGACACATATATCAAATTGTTATATTTACTTTCTTCCGGTTCACTTTTTCTCAAAATTGCTGACGCCCCAAGGAAAAAACAGTCTTCCTTCATAAGTGCCCCATCCGGATGCACAAGTCTTGGATATGTAAAAATATTAAACGCTTCTTCGTTCATCAGTAGCTGCGTAAATTTGTTTTTGCCAAACTTATTTTTCTGTCTGATTATCTCCGGCAAATACTTGACATCCTTAATGCTTTTTAACAGAAACCGGCTGGTATACAGTCTTAATGTCCTCTTTGTATAAGGATAAACAGTAACTATTGTGTTAACAGATGCCGCTTTTACCATAAGTCGCTCAGCAACCATTCTGCCCCATAATGCAATGGTGTCGTGCATAATCAGAACCGGATGTAATTCAGACGCCTCTTCTATCAAGCTATTTAGTTGCCCATTGGTAAAACGCAGTAACAATTCCGCCAGCTTAAAAATCCTACTGCCAACCTCCGGTTGCCACTCAGTACCGGTAAAATCATATTCCCTAAATTCTGCCCCGCAGGCTACTATCTGCTGCCTGAATTCTTCCGTGGCATAATATATCACCCGGTATCCCTGTTCCACCATTTTGGTGATGATGGGTAATGTAGGGTTGATATGGCCATATGCAGGAGTGCCGTAAAAAATTATGGTGTTCACAATTATTTTCCCCTTCTCGTATAACTTTATTTATTATATCATTAATTTTACATACTTTCTGCACATGAAAATATATAAAATCTATAAATCACCTATAACAAATATTATTCCACGCTCTTCATTGAAGTTGACATGTCAATCTTCTTTAATTTATAGTGCATAGAAAAATTAATCAGAAGTGCAAAGAGAATTGTTATTAATGTTGCATACAGATAACTTTGTGGGAATACATCTCTTCCAAACATAATCATATCAGGTTCAACCGTATTAATTACCGTTGTATGAAGTCTCTTTCCAATAAAGAATCCGCAAATAATTCCTATTATTGTAAGAATTATATTCTCCCTGAATACATATGAAGATACCTCTACATCATAAAAGCCCAATACCTTAAGTGTAGCAAGCTCCCTGATTCGCTCACTGATATTAATTGTATTCAGATTATATAACACAACAAAAGCAAGTCCGCCGGCTGCTGCAACAATTACAACAATTATAATATCAAGTCCTTCTAACATTTCTGAGAAGGTTCCTCTTAATGTATCAATAGAATTGGTAGAACCGATTCCATTGATTTCAAGAAATTCCTCTGCCAAATCTGCATTATAATATTCTTCATATGTATTAATGAGAACCTGCGTCGGTTCCGCTTCAATGCCAAATAATTCTTCATATGTGGCATTATTCATATATACATAATGGAAAACATAATTTTCAATAATACATCCAACTTTAACTTTTACCTTTTCACCGGATGCAAGTTTAATTTCAAATTCATCATCTACTGATAAATTCATAAGCTTAGCCATTTTGGCGGTAATAATAATTTTGCCGTCACTAAATTCAATTTCTTCGTGCGTTGAAGCATCCTTAAGCAATATATAATCTGATAATTCAGAGGTATTCTCCGGTACATATACATAGCCTTCAAGTGTATCATCTTCTGTCTCAAAGGTTGCACCGCCCTGATACATCCCGAATACACCTTCAACTTCTTTCATTTCCAGAAGATTATTGTATACATCTTCTCTATCATCAGATGTGATACCACTTTCAAACGTAAGAACCTCATTATATGTATGTAAATCACCATATTGTTTATCAACTATTGTATTAATGGAATCCTTGATTCCAAAGCCTATAACCAGAAGTGCCGTACATCCGCTTATTCCAAATATTGTCATAAACATTTTCTTTTTATATCTGACAATATTTCTAATAGTAGATTTCCATATAAAGCTTAATCTTTTCCATATAAACGGAATTCTTTCAAGAAGTATTCTTTTACCGCCCTTAGGCGCCGCTGGGCGCATCAAATCTGCCGCTGTAGATGCAAGCGTGCTAAAACATGCCGCTATCGTAGCACCAAGTACACACACCAAAGCCATTCCTGATGCTATGCCAAAATGCAAATAGTTAATTGGTGTCTCAATAATTGTAAGATTATGATAAATAATTTTGTACGCATTAATAATTACGTATGGAATTGTTTTTGCACCTACAATACCACCTACAAGAGCACCACAAACCGTAGCTATCAATCCATACATTATATATTTCATTGAAATTGTAACACTTCCATAACCCAAAGCCTTAAGCGTTCCAATCTGAGTTCTCTGTTCCTCAACCATACGAATCATGGTGGTAAGACTCACTAAAGCAGCAACTGCAAAGAATATAAGCGGTACAATATCTCCAACATCACCTATTCTGTCACTGTCCATCTTAAACTCAACATACTGCTGTTGTGTATCTCTGTCCAGTACATACAAATCATCTGCAACTTCTTCAATGTCTTCAACAACAGATTCAACCAAATCCGTATATTCGTCACTAAAACACAGTAACTCTGATGCTCCCTCGACGATAACATATGCTTCTGTATATAACGGCATATTATAATTTGATTTGTCTATGTATATTACACCGCCAATTTTACCATTGCCTATGCTGGTACTACCCCTGTCATTCTTAAGATACATCGGGCTTGTAAAAGTACCTACAATTTCATATTCTTTTTTTCAAGTATATATTCTATACCAATATTCGTACCGGATTTAACGGTGATTATATCTCCGATTTCATATCCCTGGTCTGTTAAATATTTGGCATCCACAATACACTCATCAGTATCTTTAATAGTTCTTCCATCAACTATATCAGGTACATTGACCATATCACTATATGACATTAATCTGATTACAGCCGTATCCTTAAGAGTTATATCTATCGCATCATAACTATAAGTACCTTCAGCATATTCAACAGCTTCCACATCCTTTATTTTATCCAACAGCTCATCCGTAATACCCATAGCCGTCTGAACTTTAATGTCCATATATTTACTGTTATCAAAAATCTTATCCGCCGATATTTTCATGTCAGGTGCAGTTGAACGCAAACCTGAATAAAAAGCAACGCCCAATGCAACAATCAACAGTAAAGATAAAAATTTATTATATGTCTTAACTAATTCAACAAAAAAATCTTTTCTTAATGCTTTCATTGTATATCTCCAAATTACTACCATTCTATTGCTTCAACTGGTAACTTATTCTTATTCATCTTCATAGAACTTACTTTACCATTTTTAATGGAAATAATTCTATCTGCCATAGGTGTAATTGCCTGATTATGTGTAATAACAATAACTGTCATTCCTTTTTCTTTACATGTATCCTGTAATAATTTCAGGATGGCTTTACCGGTATTATAGTCCAAAGCACCTGTAGGTTCATCACACAGAAGCAGCTTAGGATTCTTTGCAAGTGCTCTGGCAATTGATACTCTCTGCTGTTCTCCGCCTGACAACTGCGCAGGAAAATTATACATTCTATCCTTAAGTCCCACTTCTTCAAGAATGGTTCTTGCGTCCAAAGGATTCTTACTTACCTGATTAGCTAATTCAACATTCTCCAATGCTGTAAGATTTGGAACCAAATTATAGAACTGAAACACAAATCCTATATCATACCTTCTATATGTAGTCAGTTCTTTGCTGTTAAATTTACTTATATCCACACCATCTACAACCATACTTCCTGAAGAAAGCGTGTCCATTCCTCCAAGAATATTGAGCACTGTGGTCTTACCAGCACCTGATGGTCCAACGATTACAACAAATTCGCCCTGATTAATTTCAAAATTCATCTCATCAACAGCTTTAATTACAATATCGCCTGTTTTATATTCTTTTTTTACATTTTCACATTTTACAAATGGTTCACTCATAATATTCCTCCAAAATTTTTCTATGAATTATAGAAAATAAAAATAAATTACAGCATTGCATATCTTAAAAAACATCCTCGAAAATCATACTTTGAAAGCATTGATTTTTCAAGGATGTTTCTTTTTATGCTTAGAAGTTAAAAAACAGTATTTTCTGATAACTCCTTTTTATGTATTATTTGCTTGAAGCCACACATTGTACAAGCCTTAAGATTTCAATATTTACTGAGAAACCTTACCTTTTACTACATTATAGGTTACTCCATTATAATTAATATTTCCTGTATATGTTGTATCAAGCTTTCCATTTTTCATATACCACATACCATATGCATTCTCTGCTATTCCGGTGTATGTAAAGTCAAGTACACCCTCTTTTATATACCACCAGCCATACGAATTTTTGGCCATTCCAGTATATGTGGTGTCAAGCTTTCCACTACTGATATACCACCATTCACTTCCATTTTTTAACATTCCGTTATATGTGGCGTTAAACTTTCCACTATTTACATACCACCATTCACTTCCATTTTTAACCATTCCAGAGTATGTAGTGTCAAGTTTTCCATTCTTCATATACCACCAGCCATATGCATTCTCTGCCATTCCGGTGTATGTAAAGTCAAGCACACCCTCTTTCATATACCACCAGCCATACGAATTTTTGGCCATTCCAGTATATGCAGTGTCAAACTTTCCACTATTGATATACCACCATTCACTTCCATTTTTTAACATTCC
>CAZNUK010000027.1:0-8765 GCA_964576255.1 uncultured Butyrivibrio sp. | reverse complement strand
TCACTTCCATTTTTAACCATTCCAGTGTATGTAGTGTCAAGTTTTCCATTCTTCACATACCACCAGCCATACGCATTCTCTGCCATTCCGGTGTATGTTGTATCAATTTCTCCTTCATCATAAAAATACCATTTTCCATCCTCTGCTTTATGTAATCCTGATAATGATTCCGAAGATTTTTCTACTGTTACTATTATTGAAGAACTTTTTGCTGTTGTTTTTGTTGAATCCATTACTTCTACGTAAAACACCTGTTCTCCATAATTTGCTGCTGTCCATCTGTATGTATTGGAAGAGCTATCAGCTAAAAGTGTTTCCCACTCTTCTGTCGTACTGTTATATAAATAATAGCTATATTTATATGGTGCCGTTCCACCATTTACTTTTGCTGTAATAGTAACTGTCTCACCTGCACTTGTCTTGTTTGCAGATGCGGTTGCAACTACGACCGGAGTAGTAGGCTTAATTAAAAACTGCTGTGCTTCACTACCTGTGTAAGTTTCAATATTAACATTGGTCTGGGAAGCAGTTCCGCCACCTTCTGCACTAAGATAACAGGTCGCTGAACATGCCGGACGCAATACATAGTTATTACCCAATGCGTATATATACCAGCGCTGTGATGAATTATCCACATCTTTTCCAATATTTACATTAGTACCTGAAGCAGATGCACCACCTACAGCTGTCAGACAAAGTGAATATTCTACATTAGTAATTTCATAACTTCCATCACTCTGACGTACAAAATGCCACTTCTGTGCATCACTTGTTGATGCCGGATATATAATTACATTTTTATTTGTACTATAAATTGAAAAATTCTTATTAGAACCTACATTAGTAATGGTTGCATAAAAATCAGTTCCAATATTTACATAATTGTCAGATGTGCTATTTGATTCTACTTCAATTGTGGCTTCATAACCGTTGAATCCGTATTTTTTAACGATTGAAGGATAATCCTTGAATGCAACATCTCCATCAAATGGTCCTGCGCTGCCTACATAGTCCCTGTCAGTATACTGGTACATACCAAACATAGTGCTGTATTTAGAGCTCTTTGACTGATATGTATAATCATAGTAATGAGCTATCCACGATTCATATTTTGCACAAATAGTTGACATAGGTAATACAGTTGATCTGGAATATCCAGTATATATACCTGTCAGATATCCGGCATATGCAAGTCTGTCCATAAAGGTAAGACAAATATCCTGACTGGTCTTTGCACTCAGACCGTACTGTGATGAATCCTCATAATCAAAATATAACGGATATTCAAATTTCTTTCCCTGAATCCATGTAAGCATATTCTCAGCATCTGTCTCTGCTGCTGCAACGGTTGTCGCATAAGAATAATAATATGCTCCTACATCAAGTCCAGCTGCTTTGGCATTGGTATATAAGGTATCAAAGCTTGTATCCTTACCCTTAGAGCTTCCTGCACGAAGAATGATATAGCTGTATCCTGCATTTTTAATTGCTTTAAAGTCAACATCTGTGCCCTGCCATGAAGAAATGTCAAGACCCCGTGCATATATCTTACCGTCTCCGGCTATACCACCTGTATAACCATTTTCATAACCTGTATTTGTGTATAATTTCTCAATTGTAAACAACTGGGAAGCAGTTTCTTTATAACGTGAAATTTCAATATTCGTGCTGTCCGCAGTTCCGCCACCCTTTACAGTAAGCACACAATCAGTGGCACATGCCGGACGAAATACATATTTGCCATCCACATTATAAATAAACCATCTTTGGGCATTGGTGTCATTGTCCGCATAAGTCTGTACATTGGTGCCACTGGTACTTCCACCGTTCGCAACGTCCATACACTCATAGTACTTTACATTGGTAATCTCGTAACTTCCATCAGACTGACGTACAAACTTCCACTGCTGGGCAGGACTATCTGAATCGCGATATAAAATAACATTATTAACTGAAGTTCCAACAGCAATTGAAAGATTCTTAGCTGATGAAGCATTGGTAATCTTAGCTGTAAATGAGTTTCCGAGATTAACCGGTGAATCCGGTAAATCAACTGACTGTGCATCCGGTGCCGGAGGAACCGTACCTGTATAACGATAGATACCATAGTTTGCACCATATTTAGCAGCTAATTGTGATGGTGTATAGGGTGTACGTTTTAACTGTGGAGGTGTCTGCTCTGTAATCTCAATCGAGGTAATCGCTCCGCTTGAAGAATATGTTAAGCCTGTTACAAGAACAACATGACCAACAGAGTTTGAGTTCAATGCATCACCTAACTGTAAGTTATTAATACAGTTATTTACAGTAACTCCACCAATATATGTAGAATAATTTGGAATAGTATAAGTTGTATTCCTGCCAATTCCCCAACACCATGAAACAAAACCTGAACAGTCAGTACCATAGTATGTAGAAGTAGAGTTTACTCCTGATAAATATGACTTTTTGGTATAAAATACACTACTCGAATCAGCAGCTGCCGCTAAAAAGTCATCAACAGAAACACCATATCCGATATATGCACCTGCCGATACAGGCCATGCGTATGGTAAATGATATTCTTTTCCATACTCAAAAGTGTTAGCCTCTCTTCCTTTCCAACCGCTTAACTCATCCACCTGGCAAACCCATTTCACATTATACAAATAATCTGCACGTTCAACTATATTAATCTGGTTAGTTGTTGCTGCATGCACCACATTCGTAGAGCCGGGTATAACAAAAACTGCTATATTTACCGTAAGAACGAGGCACAAAATCATACTTATTAATTTTTTCATGTTAAATATAGACATATACATTTTGTGTATATGCCACTTCCTCCTTTTTTAAATTTTTTACACGTTTGCTTATATAGTTACATAATATCATTTTATAATATTTTTTTCAACCATTTTCGCGTCTAAAAACAGCAAAAAAACACATCCTGCAAGCTTTTTTCTGACTCACAGGATGTTGATATAAATAATTTCTTTTATTATACTTTACCTTTATTAATTATATATGTTTTTCCGTTAATTTTAACGGTGCCTGTATAGCCCGATGCGAGTTTTCCATTCACCATATACCATGTTCCATAATCATTTTGGGCTAATCCGGTGTATTCCGTTACTATCTTTTGAAACGACGAAAAAGGCGATTACTTCGAAGAAGATAAAGACCCACTAACAGCCCAAGAACGCACATTACAAAACAAGGTTGATATGTTACATAGACACAATGACTTACTTATGAATGAAATAGATAAAAAGTGTGGCTACAGCTTTGTTTTAGACACTAAACTGATAATTTTTCAAAATTTCAGGGCATAAGAAAAAGCCCAAAAATCAGGGCTTTTTCGGTATTCTTGAAAAAAATCAATTTTCTTATTATCTCTTGGTTAACGTTTGGATAGCTTGAAAAGCCCGAAAACAAGGGATTCCTTACATCAAATGTTGCATACGTGTTTTACACGGTAGACTACTCAGGGCGTTCCATAGCTTCTGTGCACTAACAATTCGCATATAGCATTAATCGAAAGTAGCTACTTATGATTAAAATAATTTTTGCAATGTATAACCCTGAAACCGACTGCGTCGAGGTCAGCCTCAACAATGAAATCCACGTTTCTTTTAACTGCCAAAAATGCAATGCTTCCGTACATCTGAACGAGCCTTCTGATATTGCATATCTTACAAGGCTGGCTAGGGAAGAACCGGGACTGTATGCAAAATTGGCTTCCAGAGATGGTGGATTGCAGGGGTATGTTGAGGCAATGGGGGAGTTTAATTAGGCTCCTCCATCCTTTTCATCTCTATGTGCCAAATCATAGGCTATAACATTATATACAAATCTTTTCGCCTTAATATGTGTTGTCAATAGATTCACAAACAACATTGCTACAAGAAAAAAAACATAAATTATATTAAATTCAAAGAGCTTAACAACAATACTCAACATATATAAAACCGACAATGATATTGTCGAAATAAGCATATCTCTGCAAAGCAAATAATCTCTATTAGATGAGTAAATCATAGACACATCTCTATTCTTAGAATATATCTTATACCAGTTCGCATTCTGATATAAGCCTGCTTGTTTCTCACCTTCTGGCATGTTGGCATAAATATCCTTATATTGTTTTGTAACTTCGGCTTTCAAAAACCGATCATCTACATCATTTTTCTCAATATTCGAAAAAACTGTGTATGCTGGTTTCTTTATTAAACCAAATAATGACACTATTTTATCTTTTATTTCACTAGAAAATAGCGCGTCCGAAATATAAACAAACATATATATACAACTAGATGCCAATGTTGTATCAATCACAGCCGATATCGCCACTATTTTTTCTCCCGTTTCCATTTGCAGAGAATATCCCTTGGTCAAACAAATCAAAAGCAGTACACATGCCAGAATATACATTTTTAATTCTTTCTCACGATAATCTTTCATAGTTCCTAAACTCCTTCGACTAAAAACACCACTGTTCCATCAAAGTGTTTTGTGCTGTTCTTAACTCTACACCTTAATAAATGCTTTCCCTTGTATACAACTTCTCTCGAAAAAGAACATCTGTCATCATTTTCACTCTTTTCCTTTTTGTAAACTTCTTTGTGTTCACAATACTCATCTATTCCATTGTTACAAACCTCCCACCAAATATTTATGCTATCATGACTATTCAGAACATCTCCAATCCCAATTAAAGAAAATTTCACGCTAGTATTAACATTGATTTTTTCTCCGGATTTTATTTCAATCCATTCATCATTGACCTTTTTATGTGCTTTCAAGTAAAATTTTCTATCCCCAAAAGGCATTCTATTTTTAAACCTTTCAGGAATGACACCAAAATTACCATCTTCATCTATATATCCACATAAATTGCCTTTTTCATGTGTTGTATGAATCTGATCTCTTCCTTCAGAAGTAT
The DNA here is from genome assembly GCA_964576255.1 of uncultured Butyrivibrio sp. Lineage (GTDB taxonomy): Bacteria > Bacillota > Clostridia > Lachnospirales > Lachnospiraceae > Eshraghiella. The sequence goes on along the minus strand of CAZNUK010000027.1, from coordinate 3,841 downwards.
ACTTCTCATATAATTTCATCGCTTCTTTATTAGGATGGTGATAGGTATTATAATCTCCACACGAAATAAGTGTAATTATAGGATTAATCAATTCTATCGATTCAATATAAGTTGTATCAGGATACTTTTCTAAATCAATAGTTTCTTCATCTGTAAAAAAGCTCCTTGAACCATGATGGCTAGCTATCAAGATATCCACATTCTCATAATTCGGTACTATTTCAGTAAAATTACTTACTATTTGTTCTTTCCAACTTTTCCAATCAGAATCTCCAGTCAAAAGTAACTTCCTTCCACTATATACCATTAATAAAACCATAGAATTAGTATGTTGTATTTTGGCTGCGTGTTCTAATATCTTAGATTCATCTTGATATATAAAATCCGCTTCTGCTGCCAAGCAGTATATATCCACGGTGTCAATTATTTTTAATATAGCATTAGACGGAGTTGGTACAATCAAATTATCTTCTGACTTTTTCTTTAATTCTCTTCGCAAATACATATAGTAATTGTAATCTGCACTATCAGTATTTTCTCCCGATTGTCCAGAATCCCATATGCTTTTTATTTTGAACTTTTCATTTATCTTTTTTAACCCACGATAATGATCCTCATCCCTATGAGAATTTACAAAAATATCAATAAATTTTTCTTCCTTTTTCGCATCCTTATCATACTTCGCAGGTATATGTCTATCAAGAAAGTTAATAATTTCTTCTTCGTTTTCATTTGTTACATTGCAATCAAATAGCATAACTGTATTGTCTGGAAAGATAATTAAATGCATCAATCCAGAACCACAATTGATTAGATAGAATCTAAAGTCACTTTCATCAACAAACCATTTTAAAGGTTCTAACATATGTATCCCTCCCATAATTGTGCTACTGAAATAGTCACTCAATTAATACTAAACTATTATTTGTTCTCTATTTCATGTATTGTGGAAACAAGTTTTTCTATTGGTTCACATTCTCTTATAGAAAAATGATATTTATCAATCACTCCCATACGAATTCCATTTTTATAATCATTAGCACCAGTTCTACGACGAAAAGCCCTTACATAACCATATAATCTACGCAATCTCTCTAATTCGTCAATTTCCTGAAAAACTGCAATCCCACCCACATCATCACATGGCTTGTCAAATTTCCACACAATAAAAATAGGAATTTCTCTTCCTTTCTTTCTGTCTTCTTCTTTACATCGAATATAACTATCCAATTTGGGTCCATCTACTACAAGTGCCTCTTTTGCATATAAACCAAGTCGTTCTTTTGCTTTCATAAAAGCTTGTCCTTCTAAATACTTTGCTTCTATCCTACACACTAATTCTTCACATGAGGAATTTCGGTACACATTTATATCTGGATTTTTATCTATTGTTGTTTTCTTGCAAAAATATCCTGTTTCAGCACTTACATATCTTATAATTTCGATTACCAAATCATCCGAGTTTAATAAATCTCTGTGAAACGGATAATCTAATTTTGAATTCCCATTACATTTATTACACGAACCACACTTAAGATTGCTATCATCAAGACTCTTCAAATCAACATGACACTCTAACATTTTTTCACCTCTGCACTAATACTATAACCAATTCAAAGCCTTTTCTTTTATTTTTGCGTACCACTCATTCTCGTCTTTTGATATTTTTGCCTGTTCCATAGAATAGTCAAAAATACCTTTTACCTGTTCCGAATCAGGTACATAACCAGCTCTATACGATTGCTCAACCATATTAATAAACACATCTAGTTCTAAAGGAACTATAACTGACTGACCACCATAAAATGCAATATTCATAGTATGTAGTGCATAGAAGTATGCTATACAAGACTCATTAATCTTCGGAGCTATAAACAAGCAAAAAGCGTCCTTTCCTGTTTCCTTCTTTAATTTAGCCAGATGCCTAGACACTGGTTCTCCTTCCATTTCATACTGTTTTTGTCCTGATTGCATCGTAACCTCAACCGCCAATCCAAAATCGCCATAATCACATACTATATCTGCCATATTCCCTACTGCAGTTGACATAGGCTGCCCCTTATCATCAAATTTTAGATTTGCCTTAATATCTCCACCATCAAGCATTGTCATGGCACGCCAAGTATTCCATTCTAACATAAGTGGAACATCATAAAATGCATTCTTCTTAATATCATCAAAAACAGTCATTACATCAGCATAATCCTTATATTCTTTCAAGCTTCTAATCTGCTCATTTACAATCTCTGTTTTCTTTGTTATGATAGCATCTTCAAGAATGTCTTTTAATTTTTCCGTAGTTTCAGAAGATAAATCTTTGGATACTCCTGCTACTTCTACAACTTGTTTTATTAATCTCTCTCTATCATCTGAATACAACACTGGAATTGCAGCATCAAAAAGATACTCCTTATATTTCTCTTCATCATCTATGTACACTGGTTTGCGATCAACTGTATGAAGAAAATATTCCACCTCAGCCTTCTTTTCTGGCATTATTGAAAGCGAATGTCCTCTCTGTGATATTTCAACCATTCCTGTTGCTCGCAAATATCTGAAACAAGCATCTGCATAATCTCTCATATTACTTGCTTTTGTCTTAATAAATTTATCAAGAGACTTATCTCTTGATTCTCGCGTTTTTGTATTACCTTCATATATATCATTTTGATATATTTTTTCTACTTCATTCCGCAGATATGTCCCTCTAAAAACCTTATAACTTGCTTCAGCATATGTCTTCATTCTTCTAAACTGCTTTATTTCAGAAACAATCTGTTCAAATTTATTGTAATGCGTTAATTGCATACCAAAAATCATCAATTCATCAAAACTAACTGTGCCAAGTTCATAAATAAGTCTAAATATTTCAAGATACGGTTTTACTCCAAATAATCCATCAAAATCCTCTGGTTCTTTATGATATGGAGAAGGTAACTGAAACTTTAAAAGTTGTCTCAATAATACTTCCTCTGTCCTTTTGCCACTAATCAGTTTCTTACCCGGCTCTGTTAACTTAATAACTGGCTTCAGGTCTACAAATCCAAGTGCTTTAGGCGCACGAGTAATTCTATCTCTCGCACTTAATGCCATATCTTTATCCGAACCTTGTCCTTCAAAATCACTACCTTCAGCTAATTTCTTAATAAACTCTACCTGAGTATCGGTATTCCATATTTTCCCTTCAAAGTTATTATGTAAAGCCTCTATCTCCGGAATCATCTTTAATGGAGAACGAGGTGAGGTCGTAAAAAAAAGTGTCTTACTCTTTAGAAATGCCATTCACTATCCTCCTAATAATTAGTCACAATAATGTGTTTTGCATCTGCTTTAAACCTATTTCTTATATTAACTGCATAAGATTTTTCATACTCTTCAACAATATGAGCCCCATATAATTCCTCCGTTAACGGAGTTTTTCCAATAACTAAAAGAGCTTTACATGGCAAATTCATAAAATCATTTGCTAATCTCCTATGTTCCTCCTCTCCAAAACCATTTTTATATGCTTCATTTCCATAATCACTAAAAACACAATCATATGGTGGATCCAAAAAAATGAAATCATCCACTTGAGCCATATTAAATATTTCTGAATAATCGCAATTATATATCTCTGTACGCCTTAATAAATTATAATGTTCCTCCGTAATCAACCTTGTATTGAAATTCTTATATCTACCAAACGGAACATTAAATTCGCCATTAGCATTATATCTTATCATCCCTGAATACGCTGTTTTATTAATAAAAAAATAAATTACTGACTCCAAATACTCAGGCTCTATCTTTTTATTAAACATATCTCTTATTTTATAGTACAATTCTTCATTTCTATTCT
>CAZNUK010000026.1:2137-28199 GCA_964576255.1 uncultured Butyrivibrio sp. | reverse complement strand
TTCATGCTAGTTGTGGGATTTTGAACCTTTATTAACTGTCAAAGACGGGATTTTATCACATACCGCAAAAAAATACAATATTTTCTGAAAATTTTGAACGTTTTTGCAAAAAAGTCTAATTATTTATTCTCAACATATCCACACTTCTCATTGGCGCACATAAGCTTGGCACCCTTTTCCACCATATAGCCACCACAATCAGGGCATAATTTGTCAGAAGGCTTATTCCATGACATAAAATCACATTCCTGATTTTCGCAGCCATAGTAACGACGACCCTTCTTGGTCTTTAAGATTACCACCTCTTCGCCACAGGCAGGACATTTAACACCGGCCTTTTCAAGATAAGGCTTGGTAAAACGACAATCCGGGAATCCCGGACAAGCCAGAAACTTACCATGAGGACCATATTTAATTACCATATTTTTGCCACAGTTGTCACAAAGAACATCTGTAACCTCATCAGCAATTTCAATACTCTCAAGTTCTTTTTCGGCTATTTCCACAGCTTCCTTAAGGTCAGGATAAAAATTGCTGACTACAGTCTTCCATTTTACGTTGCCCTCTTCCACCATATCCAGAAGTGATTCCAGATTAGCAGTAAAATTAACATCAACAATTGATGGGAAGGACTGCTTCATAATATTATTAACAGCCTCACCAAGCTCCGTTACAAAAAGATTCTTCTGTTCTTTGATAATATATCTTCTGGCAACAATCGTACCGATGGTAGGAGCATATGTGGAAGGTCTTCCAATTCCCAGCTCCTCCAAAGCTTTTACAAGGCTCGCCTCGGTATAATGCGCCGGTGGCTGGGTAAAGTGCTGCTTACCTTCAATATTTTCAAGAGCCAGCTCTGAATTTTCATTCAGTGCATTTAATGAATGAGCATCTGATTTCTCGTCATCCTCTGACATATATACGGACATATAACCATCGAATTTGATTTTGGATGTGGATGCACCAAATTTATGCTCTCCAGCCATAAGCTTAACTCCGATAGTCTCATATACCGCATTAGCCATACAGCTGGCTGTAAAACGCTTCCAGATAAGCTGATACAGACGAAACTGCTCTCTTGTAAGAGAGTCTTTAATTTCTGAAGGTATAAGCTTAATATCGGTAGGACGAATGGCCTCGTGGGCATCCTGTATTTTCTTACCGTTTTTCTTATCCTCAGCAGGTGCCAGATAATAGCTTTCGCCATAATTTTCCTTAATAAATTCTCTTGCAAGTCTGTCTGCTTCTTCTGATATTCTGGTAGAATCAGTACGCAGATAAGTAATAAGACCCACAGTTCCTATTCCATTCACATCAACGCCTTCGTATAACTGCTGTGCTATACGCATGGTTTTCTGTGTGGAAAAATTAAGAACCTTGGAAGCTTCCTGTTGCAAAGTACTTGTTGTAAAAGGAAGGGGTGCCTTCTTAACTCTTTCGCCCCTTTTAATTTCACTAACTGTGAAATTACTATTCTTAACATCACGAAGAATACTGTTAACCTCTGCTTCATTGGAAATATTGCCAACATACTTAGCTATAACAGGCTTTTTCTCACCCTTAATGTTAATAACTGCTTCAACAGTCCAATATTCCTCCGGAATAAAAGCATTAATCTCGTCTTCTCTGTCGCAGATAATTCTAAGAGCAACAGACTGAACTCTTCCTGCTGATAAGCCTCTTTTGACCTTTGCCCATAAAAGCGGACTGATTTTATAACCCACCATTCTGTCCAGAATTCTTCTGGACTGCTGTGCATCAACAAGATTCATATTAATCTCACGTGGATTTTTAATGGATTCTTTAACTGTGTTTTTAGTAATTTCATTAAAGCTGATTCTCTTAACATTCTTGCCCTCAAGCTTAAGAGCAGTTGCAAGATGCCACGCAATGGCCTCACCCTCACGGTCCGGGTCCGTTGCAAGATATACTTTATCAGCTTTTTTAACCATACGCTTAAGAGATGCCAGAACATCCCCCTTGCCACGAATTGTAATATATTTAGGTTCAAAGTCACCATCAACATCAATACCCAAGGTACTTTTCGGTAAATCTCTGACATGTCCGTTAGAAGCAGTTACCTCATAGTTAGTACCAAGAAACTTCTTGATTGTCTTCACCTTGGCAGGCGACTCCACAATTACAAGATGCTTACCCATAAGACCCTCCATTATCTTATTCTCACATAAAAATTTTTGCTTATTTCTTTAATAAAACCTTTTAACTCAAGTCCCAGCAGATTAGTCAGAACTTCTCCTACAGAAGCGTCTGTAAGCTCCAAAATAGTGTCCAGACTGCGAGGGACAAAGTCCAGTAACAAACTATACAACATTTTCTCCCCACTTGCAAGTGAAAGATTGTTATTTTCTGTTTTTTCTTGCCGATGGCTGGTTATGCCAAGCTCTTTAAGCAGCTCCTCATATGAGGTAACTATACCTGCACCCTCACTAATCAGCTTATTACATCCCACACATACCTTGTCGCCAAAACGTCCCGGAACAGCATATACTGTTTTGTTCTGTTCCAAGGCATGATTTACCGTAATCAAAGAGCCACTCCTGTCTCCAGCCTCAACCACAATTACCATATCTGATAACCCACTTACAATTCTATTTCTTAAGGGAAACATTCCCGGTGTAGTTGGTGTTCCCGGCGGAAACTCTGACAAAACACCGCCACGTCTGATTACATCCATATACAGATTATAATTGGTCCTTGGATAACATTCATCCACACCACCTGCCAACACCCCATAAGTTCTACTACCACTGAGAACAGCTCCCATATGAGCTTCACTATCTATTCCAAGGGCTAATCCGCTTATTACGTTAACACCGTTCTCACCCATAATTCGTCCAAGCTCCCTTGCCACACTTCTACCATATTCCGAACATCTTCTTGAACCAATAATTGCCACCGCTGGAATATCATCTGTCGGAATTCTACCTATATAATATAGAATTTGTGGCTTATCATATAATTCCTTAAGTCTAGCGGGATATTCTTCTTCATAAGGAAACACATATTTAATTCCCTTATCGATACATCTATTATGGAGTTCTTCTAGATACTTTTTATTATCCTTGTTCCATATATTTTCCACATCATTAGGTGTTATTCCGGGAATACTTTCCAGAGAAGACTTGTCTGCATAATATATATTCTCTGGATTATGAAAACTTTCCAACAATCTTCTTATTTTGGTATTACCAATTCCTTCTATATTATTAAGCCAGAACCATAATTGTCTCTCTGTCATAACTTAACCTCCGGCATTTTGTATCCCACAGCTTCCCCCACGTCCTGAAGCATAATTCTGTCGTGCCCCTCTAAGTCTGCAATTGTTCTTGCCACCTTAATAATCTTATGATATGACCTTGCAGTTAAATTATATTTATCATATACGTTTTTCATTAAAGCTTTTGCTTCTGCCTCCATGGGGCAAAAATCATTAATGTGGTTCGTTGGAATTTGCGAATTATATTTAAAGCTGTTTTTTGAAAATCTGTCAAATTGAATTTCCTGAATTAGAAGAACTTTTTCTCGCATATTATTGCTTGAGTATATATCGGATACTGCCCTTTTCTCCATCTCTTCGTATTGCACCTTAGGTGCTTCAACGCACATATCTATTCTGTCCAGAATAGGCCGGCTGATTTTGCCAAAATGCTGTTTAATATCCCAAGGGCTGCAATTACACCTGTTTCTATCCGGGTAATAGCCACATTTACATGGATTAATGGCTGCCACCAGCATAAAATCCGCCGGATATTCATATATTCCATTCAATCTGTTAACCCTTACCAATCCTGTTTCAAGGGGAATTCTCAGAGTCTCCACCACTTCCGCTTTAAACAGATTCAGCTCGTCCAGAAACAACACCCCATGCTCTGCCAGACTCATTTCTCCCGGAATGGGATTATAACCTCCTCCTGCCATGGCTGATGAAGTTATTGTATACCCCGGTGCTCTGAATGGTCTGTTTTCAACATAACATTTATCCTCGCTAAGCAGCCCCGCAACACTGTACACTCTCGAAACCTCAATTATCTGTTCCAAAGTAAGAGGTGGCATTATTGTGTTAATTCTCATGGCTGCCATTGTCTTACCCGCCCCCGGCGGCCCCACCATAAGAATATTATGTCTGCCAGAAGCTGCAATAAGCATCCCCCTCTTAAGACCTGCCTGCCCACTTATATCCAGATAGTCATATGGATATTCATTACTAATTTGTGGTGTAAAACAATTATTAACCGGCTTAATTAATATATTTCCTCTGAAATAATCAACACATTCCCTAAGACTGTTGACTCCTATTACATCTATATCATTAATTAAAGCTCCCTCCCCCGCATTAATGGCAGGTACGACACATCTTCTAAAGCCTAATTTATGTGCCATATCTATCATAGGAAGCACGCCCTTAACTCCAAGAATTCTTCCATCAAGCGCCAGTTCCCCAATAAAAACAGTGTCATTTATCTCCATATTCAAAATTCCTGTAGCACACAAAACAGAAACAGCAATTGCCAAATCGTAATGAGAACCTTCTTTTCTAAGCTTCGCCGGAGCAAGATTAATAACAATTCTAGCAGGATTAATCTTAATACCGGAATTACGAATGGCAAGCCGCACCCTCTCCTTACTCTCCTTAACAATACCACTTAAATTTCCGGTAAGCTCAAAACCCGGTATTCCTCCCGTTACATCAGCTTCCACTTCCACCTTAATTCCATTAACACCCTGAACGCAGGCAGAATACGTTTTACCTATCATAAGCAAAACCTCCTTAATTAAATTTGTATAAAATTGAGTCCCCCGGATGGTCATCCGTAAATGAAATAAATAATAATAGAAATTTGAAAACAAAAAACTATGGAGCTATCATAACATGACAGCTCCATAAAGTAAATGCTTTAATTATTAAGTTTTTATAAAGAATTAATCCAAGTCGAATAATTCCTGCTCAACAACCTGAATAATACATGAACCGGTCTCGCCATAATAGTCTGTTGCCTCAATTACTAAATCGACCTGACTATTATTATTGTATGCATTATAGCAGTCATACATATTTTTAAGAAGAGTGTTTGCGTTAATCTGATCCATAGTCATACCTCTGTCTAACGGATTATATATAACGAAATCTTCTACTTCTCCATTTAAAAGGTAGTTATCAGCACTTCCGGTTCTTGAATACGTCTTAAGTACTCTATAAGTGCCATTATCATTCCAATATACTGCACCACTATCGAAACGTCCAATATGCTCCTCTACCTCATCAGGATAACTGTCTTTAACAACTGCTTTTGTTGCTAAATCTTCATCATATGCAATAAACTGTACAAGATATTCCGTGTCAAATGGTTTTGGGAAAACCACATATGTACCGGCAACCGGAGTATTTGAACCATTTACTGAGGATACTGTTGGAACAAAATTACCTGCCGTTGCCGCTCTAATAACGGTATTAACAAACAGTTTTAACTCCTGTGTGGCTGTTATGTAGCCCTTACCAGATTCACAAGTTACATGTCCCGCTCCGGTATATGTAATATTTCCCTTTGAATATATGTAATAATTGTTAGCTGCATCTCTCGACATATATCTATACATCTCACCATTGACACTTTTATCAGTTGTAGATGTAAGAGTGTACCATACCACAACATCATCATCCTCTAAATCCAACTGAAAATACTGTGAATGAGTCCAATCAACATCAACATATCCTGTCGTTGTTACATCATATGGGAACATTGTAATCTGACCCTCATTGATTTCTTCTACACGTTGCGTTCTAACATTATCATACTTAGTATTCTCCGCAGTAAGTTTGTTATGTGGTAATAATGTATTCACTTTAGTACTGTTTACATTAGTCACATAATTTCTATGTATATTTAACCACATTAATGCAAGATTCGAGAAGCCCTGAATTTCATAAATATATGAACCATCCGCCTTTTGTGGAACACCGGCAGCAGCCTTATCCTGATCAGAATATGACGGCATTGTGGTTACACTATAGCGGTCCATACCTACCAGATCACGCATAGCAAGTGTCATCATTACACCTGCACGCTCATTCCAGCCTGCTGTCTGTTTCAAGTATAGCGTTCTTTGTTTAGGAGAGTACTTAGTAGCCGCTTTTGTCTCTACCGAACTAAATGCGATTCCCATATTGCCGGAAGGCTGAAACTGCATTGTATCATGAGAAAACAATACAGAGTTACCATTTTCCATATAATCAGTTACACAACTAAGAGCACCAAAATCATCAGAAATATCTTCTTTGTTAAAGCTATCCGAAAATCCAATAACTAACATATTATATCCATTTGCATTAAGATAATCTGCAGAAGTTTTATAAGATTCTCCCTTGGTGTATGGATTACTTTTGAATAGATTCTCAAAACTATCAACATTCATAACTGTAACATTTACATTATACCCTAGCAAATTGCCTGCCTTCTTCATATAAGTAGCATACGTACTTCCATTATTCATATTCATATTAAGGGCCTGCGCAGTACCTGATTGAAGCTGTAAAACCTTTATTTCCTTTGTCTGTCCTTTAACAACAGTGTGTCCCTCTACGCTGACTCTGTCAATTGGATTTTGTGCACTATCCAATTCTTCAACCAATATCTGCCATCCAAACATACCATTATAACCTTCCGGCAAATTGATATCCATCTGGCAATGTACCGTTTCAGTATCAGCCGTTACAATTGTAGCATAATACACTTCATTAAAATCATCCACCGTAGGTTCGCTGTCAAATCTTCCGTCAGTATCCTTATCAACAATTACCTTAACAAAATAAGCTTTATTTGGTGTAGCATTAAAATCAACTGTATATCTAAACTTCTCCACATCGTAAATAATACAATTTTCATCCACCAAGCCACTGGCATATGAGATTTGTGGAGCAGTTACCCATACATCGCTGGCATTCTGATAAGTCATTGTATGATTAGTAATTTCAAGTACAGGATTATGAATTATGCCTGCAAGTTTGGAGCTTAATTCAGAAAACTTTATTATATTATCTTTACTATTAATTGCCGTTAACAGGCTGTACATATTGGATGTAGGATAAGCAGATTTATTACTATTGGCATTATCATTATTTTCAGACACACAAGTAAATAACTTATCCGCTAATATTACAGGTCGACCGGTACTAATAAAATCAATAATCTCATTCATTTTCTTTTTAGTTATGTCGTTTCCTGAAAATCTTGCATTTCCAATAGGATCATTGTAATAGGCCTCATTAGTAGACCATGACCTGCTATTAATACTATAAAGTACAAAATAGTTTTCACCAGGATAATTAGCAGTAAAATATTGTTGCATAGCAGGAGTCCAGACTGCAGAATTTTTCATACTATAAATAGTCTTGCTAGCTTTCCAGTTGGTTGTAGCTGCTGTTCCATTATCCATGGAATATGTAATGTATACAGCGTCTTTGCCGGTGCCGGTGCCGGTGCCGTATTGTAGCACACTATTGCTAAACGTCCATCTATAACCGCTTGAATCATAAACTACTCCACTAACATAATCATCTATAGCCATATATTCAACTGGCAACATTCCTGCCATTCGGTCATCATATTTTACCAAATCTCCATATGCAAGATATATATATCCATTAAGAGAATTGGCACTATATCTGTCATTATATATAGTAGAACCATTTACTGTATTCATTGAACCAGTCTGAAGCCCTATAACAATTATATCATATGACGCAACCAAATCTTCATTCATTCCGTTAAACTCAGCTGTTGACACACTTTTAAAATAAATATCACTTGCCGAACAACCCAACGCAGTAGCCATTGCATTCTTATTATTCGTAGCTTTATCATCCGTATCAGCATCTGAATCATCATATATATATGACCAACAAGGTTCAATTTCTAGAACTCGATACATATATGATGATCCCGAATTCACTGCCAAAACCTGTGAATTGTCAGCACTACCCCTCGACCATGTAACTGCCCCAAAGCCGATAGCAGTAAATATGCATACGGCAACAGCAACAAGTATCTGAACTATAATACTTTGTGTTTTTTCCTTTACTTTCATTTTCGCACCTGCTTTCTAAAAATCATCCACATTACAACGATTATTTCTTACACAACAATCCATCCTCGTTAGGTGTATATACCTCACCATTAATTTCAAACTTATCTAATTCATTCCTTAATGTCACAACTCTCGAATCGCTACGAGTCTCGCCATCCTTGGTTACGCTGACAGAAATCTCAAGGATTAGAGGTTGTTCATATGCAACACTGTTATCGACTTGAACAACCTGACAATCGGATGAAACAGCTATAGAAATACTGTTCACATATTTTCCCATTAAATATCCTTGTTTCAGGGTTTCATCACTTACCTCTGTTACGTTCATTACATATACAGTATTATTCTGCCATTCTATATATCTGGCACTACCCTTACCTGATGTGAATTTTTCGCTATCTTTATCATATGTTCCTGTATATATTTGTGCAGCATTACCACTAATAGTAATCTTCAATTCATCTGTTGACTGTAAAAGAGCATCATTAATCTGATTAGATACTTCCATGAGTTCATTTTGTAAGTCAATAGTTTTGCTCTGTTTTTTAAAAAACACAGAACCATTAGAAATAAAAGTTGCAGCAACAACCATAACAATCATACTTATGGCAACAGAAACCAAAATTTCCAATAATGACATACCTTTATTCTGTTGTAGCTCTTTAATAACACCTTTCATAAGTCGGACTCCCATCAATAATTATTCATCTGCAACAAATTTACCTGTAGAATAATACAACCTGATTTTTTTAGTTCGGTCCCTGTATGTAAGCACTATATCGCAATACTGTGCTTCATCAGATGAAAACAATACCGTTGGTGTATCGTTCTTAACAACGCTGACCTTGCTTACTTCTCCCGATAAAAGCTTGTACGATATATTAATGCTGTCATATCCCGTATCACCGCCAATAATATACTCTTTCTCACCCTGTTTTAATGAAATAGAAACATTAGAAGGAAACTTATTCCCCTGAATGTTTGTTGTAACATCTGAACTTACATCCTCTGCTGTATTTACTGAATCAATCCTATTCACCTTAACATCCTCAGATGTAATTACAACCTCCCAGCTCTTAGCCTGTGTAGTCATTGCTCTGCTACGTACTTCATTAAGGCTATCTTCAATATAGCCCTTAGCTTTATCGATATTATGACTGCTTATTGTGTAATATGTAATTAATGTTCCACCAATTAGTAGTCCCATCAATGCCACAACAACAATTAACTCTACTAATGAAAAACCAGCGTTATTATTATTCTTCTTAGTCTGCATAATTTTTTCTCCAGTTATCAAAGCTTAAAACATCATTGATTTCAACATTAGATGTAGCCCTGCCATCACTTGTTTCCATCTGATATGCATAGAAAAACTGTGCCAGATAAAGGTCTTCATCCAAAATTCTGCTGGCAACATCTCTTACACCATCCGTAATCAATTCGCCGGAATCAGTGATAATTGTTACTTTTCCATCGGTAATTATAAGGCCCTCAAAACTATTTTTAACTATAATGTCCTGTCCATAAGCAATTATAACACCACCAATTACATTATCAGGAACTGTATAAGTACCATTTACAATAACTGCCGAAACAGTATTATCAGTCCTTATATTAACATAATCAGAATCTAAGCGTTCCAGCTTCTCTGTATCAAGAATCCTTTGATAAGCATTATATGTATTTATTTCACTCTTATAATATTTAGTTCCTGCTATATAGAAATACTCAGGTAATGCTGCATAAGCAGAGTCACTTGTACTATTTGCGCCAATATCATACAAATAGCTTTTGATAACACTAAATCTGTTAATTTTATCTGAACATACCGCATCAATATTGCCCAACGCTGCTGAATTCTCATTTGAATTCATTGCGCCTCCCGTAACCTCATATAAATTACCTTCAGTATAGAAGCTTGTTGTTGAAGTAAAACCAAGTTCAACAACACCTGTAAGCATAAAGGCATTCATACTGTTTGTTACAGTTGTTTTAAGTGTTCTCCTGTCATCAACATAATTTGGACCTTTATTTGTTATATTAGATTCAAAATAACTATCATCCAAAATACACTTAACATACTTTTTCTGAGCTTCCTTATCTTTAAAGTTAAGATAAAAATATGAAAGACCATCAATTGTCGTTACAGTATATTGTGATTCAGAATTTAGCAATTCCGCTGCAAAAAAGTCATTTAAATTAATTGTAATTTCAGTAACATTAGTTGCCGCTGTAGGATTGTTTGCAATATTTTCTGATGCCGTTGCATTCTTCGGAGCAATATATTTAGTCGGTACAAGATATATCTTCTGTAATCCTTTAATACCAAGAGAATCGGCCGTTATATAATCAGCAACTCCCTCTGTATCAAAATCAACGAAGGCTCTGCCGGCTACAACAAACTTTGTAAGGTCAGTTGCAGAAAAACTACTTTCTCTTCCATTTATAATAACGGAACTACTATAACCTGCATTCAATTGACCTTCCAGACTGCCTGAGCGACCATAACCAAAAAATTCTTCACCAAGCTCAACCGTACAGTTATTGCCTTGTATATTCAAGTCATCTGACAAAAACACTCTGGTCTTATAGTCATCCGATGTAGATACATTAAAATCCACACTGGAATTACTTACAGATTCGCTACCAACATTTATATTCTTACACCACAAATCGCCATTTCTAAATGTAAGTTTTCCATACACATCAAAATCACCGGTTGAAATAATTGTAGATTTCTGAATACTGTCATCAACTCCAATGGCTAATTCAGAATTACTATCAATAATAATTCCATTATCACCGGCAAAAACTCCACCAACAACATTACCGTCAGAAGAATTTCCGGCTCCATCACCAACCTTAATTCCATCCATAGCAATAATACAATACTCTAAAAAAGTCTGAAGATTGCTTCTTGTATTACTAATAAAATCAAACTCCTCATCAGGATAAGTTATAGATATATCAACAGCAACTGTTGAAAAATAATCATAACCTTCTTCCTTGTAAGAGATGATAACATCTTCGATAACCAAATAATTATCTATACTATCATTTTGATACCTTACTGTGCCATGCCCCACAACAGAAGCACCACTTGGATCAGTAAGATATGAAGATAAATATTCATCCAAATCAACACCCGGTCCACACAGAGTGTTGTACATCTTAGTAAAAAAATCTTCTTTGAGCTGCTTATTTGCTGCACTATTATCTATATTAACAGCATAATACTCACCTTCAATTTCAATTTTCTCTGTAAGATTTTTGGCAATTGCAAGATAACACTCTTCCAATGCATCACAGCTATCCTTGCCAAAACCTGCGTATACTTCTTCGACGGCAATTTCAGCATTATAAAAAGTCTTTTGCGTTCTATTGTTCATTACCTTAAGTCGATAATTGGTAGTAGCCGCTGAAATAATAACAGCAGTTAAAATAGATACAAATGCAATTGCAATCAATACGAACATAAGAGATGACCCCTTATTGTTCAATCTTTTCATCATAATTTTACACTTCATTACTAAGATCATCCTCCTTTACTGCTCGGTTCGAGGTTTTTCCTCTTTTATCGCTGATACCTGTGTATAAACATCATCCGTATTAAATTTACCGTTGGCATAATAAGTGATATCGTTACCGTCCGGTTCGTTGTATCGTACATATACCTGAACCTCATATAACTCAAGCAAATGATCTTTACCTGAAGTTACATTTTCCGGCCATCCGTCAATAGTAGAATAAATCATCAAATATTTATTATTTGCTGTTCCATAATTATTAAGTGCCCCACTATAAAATGCATTCTTATGATGTTTTAAATATATTTTACTTTTATCAAGTCCCTTTGTAACGCTCTGTTCAATAATATAAATATCCATAGGTTCTTCTGACTCAACATATTGCTCTCCCTCCATATAGGATATATATATTTCATCCCTAGCGTACGTTCCTGAATAAGCTGTATCAAACCTATCAAACGGAGTATATAAGAGGAATAATTCCGGCAAATCTTCGGACTTTGAAATTGTACCACTTGCCAATGTAAAATCATAATCTATATAATACGTAGATTCGACATAATCAGTCGTATGAGAAGTACAATATATATATTTAACCGTCATACTGTATTCATATTCGATATATGATCCCGAAGGTGTTTGTTTGATATAAACATAAACTTCCTTCTTAATATCATCATTACCAAACCCTTCCTCAAAAAAAGCTTCCACATCAGGATATTCCGTTCTAAATGCGGTCCTTATTCTGTTATCATATTTAGTAAACTGGCTATACGCAGTAACTACGTCAGTACTAAACAAATCTCCCATGGATGGTACAATATAATCATTAATATTCTCAACACCCACAATAGTTCCTGATTTTGAATATTCATCCGGATTCATTGTTACTGTGACATAAAACTTCTCTCCGTCATTGCCT
The DNA here is from genome assembly GCA_964576255.1 of uncultured Butyrivibrio sp. Classification (GTDB taxonomy): domain Bacteria; phylum Bacillota; class Clostridia; order Lachnospirales; family Lachnospiraceae; genus Eshraghiella. The sequence goes on along the minus strand of CAZNUK010000026.1, from coordinate 15,647 downwards.
TTAAAATATGGAATATCATTTTCATCCACACTTCCATCACCCAGATTCTTGAATACAACCATGTTATTTGTCTTTAAATATTCGCCACATAAAATCTCATTTTTCTCATATTGACCGCTAAGTGTCACCAATGGTATTGTAGTGAAGTTTTCTGAGACGTTTTGTGCTATATCCGTTGCATTCTGCAATTTCTTCGCCTTCGTATTAATCTGAGCCGAAGTAACAAATGTACGCAAAAGCGGAATACTGATAAGTGTAATTACTGCCATAGCAACCAACACCTCTATAAGAGAAAAACCTTTATTTAATTTATTACTCTTAGCCAAACGTCTCATAAACTTCAATCCTTTACTTAATCCTGATAAATTACCACGTCACCCTGCTTATCTTCAATCTTGAATCTTGGCATACTCTCATCTTCATTAATAACCTTAATGTATAATGTCTTATCAGATTCGTTGATAATGGTAACATTGGCACCACTCACATCATTAACACTTGTTCTCTGTGAACTGTTAATGAGCATTGAAAGCTTAACACCCGGTACAAATTCTGCACCTTCATTATAATTAGTAGTAGGGTATGTAACATTACCCACCTTATATGAAATGCGATAATCGCCTTCTTCGCCTGTAATCTTAACAGTTACATCTTTAACATCATTATCTTCATTAGTAATTGTTTTGGTTGAATCTGTCTTAAATCCCATCTTCAAAGCTGCGGAATCAGTCTCATATGATTGCAATGAAAGGAACAAATCATAATCAGACATAATATCACTGCCATTCTCTTCTCCCACAACAGTAGGATTAAATACTGAAGAAGAGAAAATATTTTCTGTTCCAAAAATTTGATTAGATGTATATACCTGACCAAATTCTCTATCATCTCCATCGATAGCAAACTGACTAAGGACGAATGAACCGGATACTATATCATCAGCAGAATTATATGACACACTCAAACTCTCAAGCGTACATTTATACTGATTGTGTATAATATAGTCTATCAAGTTTTTGAAACTGCTATAACTTGTTTCAAAAGCAAGAGTTGTCTCAACCTTGTATCCAATATAATCAGTCTCATAAACAACCTCTCCGTATGATATAGGATTGCTTGATGTAATATTACCAAAAGTATATATCTGCTCCGGCTGCTTAATTGTAGCAGTCTTAATCCATGAATTAGTACCATTCTCGGTTCCTTCTAAGAACTTAATAGTATACTCCTGACACGCACCGGAATCAAACTCAGCATACAGCTCCTCTATCTGCTCATTGTAGCTATCAATTTCTTTTTCGTAATCATCAACTCGCGCCTTATTATCCACAAGCTTATCATACTTTTGCTTTAAGGCCGCAACCTCATCTGACACTGCATTATTCTTATCCATCAGATTTCGAAAACCTACAAAATAAGACAAGAAAACCACTAACAGAATACCAATAATTATAAGTGTATTAATGTCTCGTTGTTTTAACTTCATATTATTCTTCCTCCTCAGATACTATATTGTCAGTTTCTGTTTCATTTGGAAAATCAGAAAAATTAAATGTTATTGTGTAACTTATGGTTATAGTTTCATTAACACCTTTAGTCTCACTAAATGCGCCCACATTCACTCCATAAATATTATTCTGTTCTTTTAATTTAATAATAAAAGAAGCTAAGGTGTCTTTAGATCTGCCAGTACATGAAATTGTAACCGCACCATTGGTAACATTTAAGTTGCTGATTGTAATATCAGATGGCATCTCTGTTTCAAGGAAATACAAAAGCTCATCCAAATAATCATTATTCGTAGTTGACATACCTACAAAATCTAAAACGTCGGTATACTTATCCTTAGCAGTATAATACTCATTAACCGTATCCTGAACGCTTGCCATCTTCTCAATTTCACTTGTATACACTGTCTTGGCTGCTTTATTGATCAAAAGAAGCACTGCAGGGTATATAACAAATGCCAATGCAACTGCCGCTCCAAGAATAATTGCAAGCTTAATTCTTCTGCTGGTAGTACCCTTTCTCTTCTTCTCAGCTACCTCAGCTGTAATAAAGTTAACCGGAGCAATTACAGAACCGATATTGGTAATGTACTTAGTCAAATCGCCAACTGCAACGCTTAAGTTATATTCAAGTTCTACACTTTCAAGCTTATCCACAAGCTTAACCGGAATATTTAATTCCTCCTTAAGAAGCTCATCAATACCAACAAGTGCTTTCTCCTCAGAAATAAGAACAGCATTTTCAATAGGCACATCCGGATTCTTAGATACATAGTAATCAATTATTCGGCTGACATTGTTAACCAGATACTTTAATGAATTGGTTACGTAATCATCCTCTGCAAATGAAGTTCTAAGAATCGGCTTAGTGGTCATCAACCACAGAGCATCATTATATGTAACATTTCTCTTATCCATTACAGCATTAGCAACTGTACTTCTTCCATATGGTACAGTTCTGATAAGCTGAGGTACATGATTATTAAACACACATACCGTTGTGGACTCTTCGCCCATCTGAATAACTACACTTCCGCTCTCATCCACCTGTCTGCCAAGTATCTGGGCATTGGAATTATTAGCATAGTCAAGGGAAATAACCGGCAGCTCTAAGCCCGATGCCAGGTCATAATATTTCTCTACAATCATCATAGGTATGGCAACAACCATAACCTTAAGCTGTTTAGCATCTTCTACTTTAACCGTTTCAAGTGTATAATGTGACAGCAAATATTCATCTATATTAACAGGAAAATAATCTGTTGCATTCGTATTAATAAATTCCTTCAGCTTAGCATCCTTAAGAATCGGAGTAAGAACTTCCTTACTAACAATCTTATTGGACTGTATACTGAATATAACTCCTTCTGCAGCCATACCATTGTTATTGATAGCCTGCTCAATTGCAGTCTTAACCTGTTCTGTTTCAAGAATAAGACCATCCGCATCCACGCTTCCCTCAGGAGTCTTAAGAGTAGCAGCGGCATAGACGTGCACTTCCTTCTGTGAGCTGTTATACTCAAGGTCAGCAATCTTAATCACGTCTCGATTCAGTGTAATTGTTAAAAGTCTTGAAGCCATTGTATTCCTCCCATCGCGTTACGACTGTTCTAAATCACTACCGTACGCAGTTAATTTAAAGTTCCCAAATACCATGTTATCAGTGGTTCTCCAAATAACATGGATATGTAAATCCCCGCAGACAAATACGGGCCGAAGGCCAACACTCTTCCTTTGTCGCTAACCTTCATTAGTATAAGATGGATTATTGAGCCAGCAATACATCCAATCATAAGTGCCAGAATAATCTTCTGCCATCCCAAAAGCAATCCTGCGGCAAACATAAGCTTAATATCTCCACCGCCAATGCCTCTTCCCTTAGTTAATAGAAATAACAGGAACAGAAAACCGCTGACACAAACCATACCTATCAAATACAGTTTCCAATTCTTATAATCCAAAACGCACTGGATAATACCCAGTGTAAGAATTGCAATGTTAAGTCCGGCGGGTATTTCATAAGTTCTCCAGTCAATAACGGAAATAGCTACTAACATTGAAAAACATAATGAATACAGTATGCTGCTAAGATTCCAGCCACATAACAGAAATATCAACACATAGCCGACCCCATTAATAGCTTCTACCAATGGATATTGTATTGAAATCTTCTCCTTACAGTATCTGCACCTCCCTCTAAGGAACAGCCAGCTAAAGAGTGGCACTAAATCGTACCACCTTAAGCGACTATTACAACTCATACAATGGGAATGCTCAACTGCTATATTCTGATGTAACGGAAGTCTGTAAATTAACACATTAACAAAGCTTCCTATCACAATTCCAAATATAAATATTAATATGTAAACCAAAAGAACCTCAGCCTGCATTCTGTATACCTGTCAAAAATATTGTTATTTTACAAAAAAAGACGAATGTTACTCTTCATCAACCCATGTTGCGTCTTCATTCTCTCCTGTTGAATCGATGAAGAAGCACTCATAATCATCGTTAGAAGTATCTTTATTACCATATTCAACATTAATAATTACAGTTCCATCTGTAGTGTCAAGAGCTGCAATCCATACATGACAATAATCTGTCATAGCTGTAGAAGTTAAGCCAACAAACTGTCCAACTGTTGATTCAACTTCTTCTGCAAGTTCTAAGCTGTCCTCTTTAACTTCATCATTTGAATTGGTAATATCAAACAATCCTGCTGGTGCAAGCTCATCATCATCAGGTTCAGTAGAACCATCTGAAGCAGTACCTTCACCAATAGTAATTCCATCTGCTGTGAATTCAGCCTGCTTAAACTCTTCGTCAGCAATAGCCAACTCGATTGCATGATGGATTTCAGAGATAGCACTCTTATCCTTCTGAATTCTTGTCTTCTCAACGTTTCTGATAAGTGTTGGAACTAATACAGCCATAAGTACAGCCATAATAGCTACTACTACGATTAACTCTACTAAAGAGAAACCTTTGTTATTCATTTTTTTCTTCATAATATTACTCTCCTTTGCCTTTATAAAGATTTGTCTTGGGCATTGCCCTATTTATATGATTTCTTCGTCGGCTATACGAAGAAATTATATACCTGAATTGTAGGCACGGAATTTGTTGCACAAATTCCGCACATATGGATTGCACACATGATAATCGCTTCGCGATGGTGTGCAAGTAGGCACGGAATTTGTTGCACAAATTCCGCACATATCACATAGCACCTAATTCGTTGTACATAGTAACCATTGGTCCGTAGATAGCACCAAGGATTACGCACACGATAACCGCTAATACAATAATAATCATCGGTTCCATCATAGCCATTAACTGCTGGGTAGCAAGCTCTGTCTCTTCCTCATAATAGCCTGCACAGTTATTAAGCATCTCTTCAAGATTACCGGTCTCTTCACCGATTCCTACCATATGTAATATAAGTGGCGGGAACAATTCACATTTCTTAAGGGTATCGCCAAGGCTTACACCTCGCTGAATCTGAACCGTAGACTCCTCAAGAGCCTCTCTAAATAATACATTTTCCATAGTACTACTGGTAATCTCCATAGCCTCCACCATAGTCATACCGGAAGCTAACATGGTACTAAGGGTTCTGGCAAATCTGGCTGATTCAGACTTAGTCTTAAGATTACCAAGTCCCGGAATCTTCATAGATAATGAGGCAAGAGTTCTCTTACCGCCATCCGACCTTGTATAAAACTTATATGCACCCACTATCAAACCAATAATAATTACAACAACATACCAATATTGTTGAATAAAACCACTCAAATTAAGCAGTGCCTTAGTAAGTCCCGGAAGTTCTGAATCCATATCCGCAAACATATCCGCAAAGGATGGAATAACCGCCACTACCATGATAACCAATACGGCTACGGCAACCACCAGAAGCACGATAGGATATATCATAGCCTTCTTAACCATACCCTTTAACTTGGTATCCTTCTCAAAATGCTCAGCCATTCTTACAAGGGAACCTTCCAGGTTACCGGAAGCCTCACCCGCGCCAACCATACTGATTAATACGGAAGGAAACACACCTTCCTTTCTCATGGAATTGGTAAGATTCTCACCCTTCTGAACGCTGTCATGCATATTCCTAATAGCAACTGCCAGTGTTTTGTTCTCTGTCTGTTCCGATAACATAGAAAGAGAAGCCACAACGGAAACGCCCGCTGTCAGAAGACTGTGAAACTGTCTACAGAATACGCAGACATCTCTTGATTTAACCTTCTTACCTCCAAGCTTAATCTCGGTATTAAGAACATTTCCTTCTTCAACAGAAATAATGGTGTTACCTTCCTGCTTAAGGGTAAGTATCGCCTTCTCCTTAGAGTTACTGTCTATAGTACCCTTTTTCTGTTTGCCATCTTTTCCGATGACCTTGTATACATAATTACTCATATATTCGACCACCCATAAATAATTTATTATGTAATTATATCATATAATCCACTGACCAACAAGCTTTTTTTGTATATTTTTACCATAAAAAGCAGAATTTGGTCAAAGCGCAACTTATGGACCAACCATCAGATACTTTCTCAGCTCTTTCTCATCAATAGAATAATTATAAGCAACCTCCCTGCTTATTTCGCCCAATCTTACAAGATTGGCAAGAGCTGCATCCATTGTAATCATGCCATCTTTCATATTGGTCTGAATCATACCGGCTATCTGCTGGGTCTTGGATTCACGAACCAAATTCTTAATAGCTGTATTCATAAGCATAACCTCAAAGGCTGCCACTCTTCGTCTTCCATCCGCAGTAGGTAATAACTGCTGTGAAACAACTGCCTCAAGTACCATCGCAAGCTGAACCCTGATCTGTTGCTGCTGATGCGGAGGGAATACGTCTATAATACGGTCAATGGTGCTGGCAGCACCGATTGTATGTAAGGTTGAGAACACCAGATGTCCTGTTTCCGCCGCAGTTACCGCAATGGAAATAGTCTCTAAGTCTCGCATCTCTCCTACAAGAATAACATCCGGGTCTTCACGGAGAGCCGCACGAAGAGCATTAGCATAGGAATGAGTATCCGTTCCTACTTCTCGCTGGTTAATCATAGACCTCTTATGCTGGTGCAGGTACTCAATAGGGTCCTCAAGGGTAATGATATGGCCTTTATGATTCTCATTAATTCTGTCAAGTAATGAGGCAAGGGTGGTTGATTTACCACTACCTGTAGGTCCTGTTACAAGGACAAGACCTCTCTTCTTATCTGTCAAGTCAATTACGGATGGAGGAATTCCTAGAGATTCAGCTCTTGGAATAGCTGTACCTACAAGACGGATAGCCGCAGCCAGGGAATTTCTCTGTTTGAAGGCATTAACTCTGTAACGGCCAAAGCTTATAACAGAATAGGAAAAGTCCACCTCCCCTTTTTCATTAAGAACATCTAAATGTTCATTATTCATCATTCCCTTAATGATGGTATCCGTCTCACTTGGACTAAGCTTAGGAAACTCCATATCAATAAGGCTTCCTCTTACTCTCATCTTAGGTGGCAGTCCAACTGTAATATGCACATCGGACGCATCATATTCTTTTGCTTTTCTTAAAATATCTTCAATAGTAACCATATTGCCATATTCTCCTTATTACTGTTCTGCTTCTGTTTCATAGGTAATCTTCATCATCTCGGAATGTGAAGTCACGCCACTGATAACATATTTAGCTGCCGCTTTTCTAAGAGTTGACATTCCCTCTTCTTCAGCCACTCTCTGTAATTCTTCTGCGCTGGCTTTGGCAGCAATCATATTACGTAATTTACGGGTAATCGGCATAATCTCATATACACCAATTCGACCTGTATAACCGGTATTCTGACATTCTGGACATCCACCCGGTCCATATATTGTAAGAGGTCCCGAAACAGGAACACCTATATCTCTCTTCTCCTGAGGAGTAGCCTCTCTAGGAACTTTACATATACATAATCTTCTAACAAGACGCTGGGCGATAATTCCCACAAGGGAATCACCAAGAAGGTATGGTTCAACACCCATATCAATAAGACGGGAAATTGTGGCAACTGTACTGTTAGTATGAAGTGTACTAACAACCAAGTGACCTGTGATAGACGCCTTAACCGCAATCTCTGCCGTCTCGGAGTCTCGAATCTCTCCTATCATAATGATATCCGGATCTTGTCGGAGAATTGAACGAAGGGCACTTGCAAAGGTAAGTTCCGCTTTAACATTAACCTGTACCTGATTAACTCCGTCTACATTCGCCTCTACAGGGTCTTCTACCGTGATAATATTAACTTCAGGGCTGGCAAGCTCATTAAGAGCGGTATACAAAGTAGTGGACTTACCACTACCTGTAGGTCCTGTTACAAGGAAGATTCCGTTAGGATTCTTAAGAATACCTTCAAACTTAGCCAAATCTTCTTCATTAAGACCGAGATTACGCTTATCCCTCTTAAAGCCTTCTTTGGAAGCAAGTCGCATTACGACCTTTTCGCCAAATACTGTAGGAAGATTACTTACACGGATATCATATTCCTTGTTATCTACGTCAATGGTAATACGTCCGTCCTGTGGTTTTCTCTTTTCGGAGATATCCATTCCTGAAATAACCTTAACACGGGCGATAATAGCTGTATAGATACTTACGTCATATCTTCCTGCTTCACGAAGAACACCGTCCACTCTGTAACGAACTCTTACAAAATCCTCGTAAGGTTCAATATGTATATCGGATGCACGCTGTCTTGCACCCTGCTCAATAATCGTTCTGACAAGAGCTACGATAGGCGAACTCTCAACCTTCTCATTACGTCCCTTATCATCTTCCACTCCAAGGTATTCAGCCTGTTCTCTCTTAAACTCTTCCTCAATCTTACGGGTCTTGTCCTGTCCGTAAATCTTATCAAGAATCTGATTAATATCTACAGCATTGGCAAGATAAGGCTGAACAGTCATACCGGTAATGATTTCAATATCATCCATAGCGATAATATCCATAGGATTCTCCATCGCCACATTAATAACATTACCAGCCGCCATATCAAACCCAAAAGGAAGTAAGCAATGCTTTCTTACTGTTGCTTCCGGAACCATCTGCACTGCATTGTCATCAAGCTCTATTTTCTTAAGGTTAACAAATTGGATTTCCAACTGCTCACACAAAATATCATTAAACTGTTCCTGAGATACATATCCCATTCTAACAATTGTCTCACCAAGCTTACCCTTGGTATTCTTCTGTTCATCAAGAGCCGCAAAAAGCTGGTCATCTGTGATAATACCATTCGCTACAAGCAGCTCTCCTATCCTTAGTTTTCTTCTCTGATAAGCCATTATTCCTCTTCCTCCAAAACATTAGTATATTCCTGCAAATCATAGCCTGCGCCGATATCCTCCAAAACTGCATTAACAACAGCTTCATAGCTATCGCCACACACAAATCTGTTATGCGGATCATTGGTTGCCATTAAAAATTCACCATCCATAGATAATATGGCATCTGAATATTTAAAGCAAAAATATGCATTCACATAGTCATACGGATCAGGCTCCGTAGTGTACTTCGGCAATGCTATACTTCCATGATAAACTACCAGAATATAATTCTCGTGTTCCTGTTCAACTCCGGTAGAGTTATTCGCAAGAAGCACTCTGTCAAACCAAAACCCAACTGCTGCTTCATTATTATCCCTGTACAGATATTCATTATTCTGAGTAACAGCATAAGACATATGATATGTGGTATCAGCAGTCTCACTGATAATCACATTGATATTTTCTTCGCTAAGTCCGTTAATCAGCTCAATATCAATCTCTTGGGGATTATCTATATATTTATCGGCAGTGCTGATAATATATTTCTTCTCTGATTCATTGAAATAATACCCCAAGGAATCCGCCCGTTCGCTGTCTATATTGCAAGTAATGGTAATCTCATCACCAATGCTAAGCCCCGAGGTCTTATCAATGGTATATTCCAGACTCTTCAGATATTCATCCTCAGACTCATTAATGCAGGTGACATAAACAAAAGGACTTATCCCTCCGGTGATTATCTTAATGTCAGCAAACAGATCCAGCTCCGTTCCCGTCCTAAGCCCTGAAACCTTATATATTCTTTCAGTAAAATCCACCCTGATTCCAAGCTTCTTAGCAACTGCTTCGTCGTAATCCACTGTCACAACCAACTCATCACCATTCGACAGATTGTTATTCTGGCTGATGGTGCAGCTGACCGATTCCACAAACTCTTTGTATTTAAGCTGCTCTGTTTGTGAAGCATCATCCCCTGCCAATGCCTTGTATAATCCCAGCTCATCCACCACCACCGTAGCTGTAGCTCTGGTATCAAAGCCTTCCACTCCGACCACGGCATATCTGGCCAGAGAAAACTTAGTCTCGGTAAAAACAGTGAATTTAAACACTATCAAAACAATTAAAATTGCAAGGGGAATCGCCAGTTTAAGAACCAGTGATAATTTGTTTTTCTCTTTCATAACGTTCCCAACATTTTTTTGATACTTTATAATAACACTTTTGTCAAAAAAATACAAGTATTTACCACTAGCATAAATAATTTTTCATGCTTTTTAGTGCATTTTTTTCAAGACGGCTTACCTGCGCCTGTGAAATATTAACACATTGCGCAACTTCCATCTGTGTTTTTCCCTCAAAAAACCTTAAATGAATAATTTCTCTTTCTCTTTTGGGAAGTCTCTTCACAGCATCCTTAAGAGCCATATCATTAACCCAGTTATCTTCTGTATTTTTGGTGTCGCTTACCTGATCCATCACATACAGGGTATCGCCGCCCTCAGAATATACCGGTTCATACAAAGACACCGGACTTTGAATCGCATCCATTGCATAGACAATGCTTTCCCTGCTTATTCCTATTTCCTCTGCGATTTCATTGATAGTAGGCTCTTTTTGTTTTTCTTTGGTAAGTTTTTCCTTGGCATATATTGCTTTGTATGCTGTATCTCTCAAGGAACGGGATACTCTAATCTGACTGTTATCCCTTATATATCTTCTTATTTCTCCGATTATCATCGGAACTGCATAGGTGGAAAACTTCACCTGCTGGGATATATCAAAATTATCCACTGCCTTCATCAGACCAATGCAGCCTATCTGAAACAAATCGTCCAAATTATCTCCATTCCCTGCAAATCTCTGTACAATGCTGAGAACCAGACGTAAATTTCCTTTTATATATTCTTCTCTGGCCTGCATATCGCCGGCTTTAACCTTGATAATCAGTTCATTTTTTTCTGCCTCTGAAAGTAATGCAAGCTTTGCTGTATTTACACCACAAATCTCAACCTTGTATGCTGCCATAACCGTACCTGCCATTTCATGTATTTTTTGTAACATTCGTACATAAATAGCATTTACAAAAAAACTTCCGGCTAATCATTTTAAATTAAAAATGATGTCGGAAGTTTTTGGCAGCTATAGCCATCTCTTTCTGGCAAACTTACTATACATCTCTACTTCATCATATAAATCCCGTCCAAATCGCTCTCTAAGGAGCAACAGATAAATATCATTATGAATATGTTCACCAACAACCTTAACCATAAGCTCGTTATTGGTTCTGGTGCCACGCCACTCAACATTGTTTCCATAGCTTTCAGCCATATAAACTTCCTGTTCGTCCACTGAAATTAAGAGTCTGGTACACACATGGTCAATACTCATCTTATGCTGGTGGCTGAACACGTTAACTCCAACAGGAACTCGACCCATCTCATAAAAAGCAAACAAAAACACCTCTACATTATTATCCACCAGAAACTGCAGTTCTTCATACAATTCCGTAATCGGAAAATCAGAGTTAATATATACTCTTTGCTTAGCCTTTCGTAAAATGCTCTTGGCAGTCTGTACAACCTCCTTAAGTCCCTGGCTATGTTCAAGCCATTCATTATCTGCAACGTTAATGACTTTGTCTTTGGGTTCTTTGCCGATGATACTTGCCATACCATTCTCTCCTATCTGTTTATAAACTAAATTTCATATAGCTATATTATAACTTTTCTATTCATATCTGACAATTTCTTTTTTGAGGCGCTTTATTATTTTTTTCTCCAATCTGGATATGTATGACTGGGAAATCCCCAACAAATCTGCAACCTCCTTCTGTGTCATCTCATTTCCATCCTGAGACGAAAGTCCGAACCTTAAATCTATAATCATTCTTTCTCTCTCCCCCAAACGGTCAATGGCTTTTTTGAGAAGTTTTTTCTCCACTTCATCCTCCATATCCCGATATATAATGTCCTCGTCCGTGCCCAGAATATCCGACAATAATAACTCGTTGCCATCCCAGTCCACATTAAGAGGCTCATCAATTGACACTTCAAGTCTTGTTTTATTATTGCGTCTTAAATACATAAGAATTTCATTTTCAATACATCTTGACGCATAGGTAGCAAGCTTGATATTTTTACCGGAATCATAGGAATTAATTGCTTTAATAAGCCCTATTGTTCCAATGGAAATCAAATCTTCCACGCCAACCCCTGTATTATCAAACTTTTTGGCAATATATACAACCAATCTGAGGTTGTGCTCAATCAATATGGACTTTGCTTTTTTATCAAATTCTGTTCCCAGGTCTGCAATGACCTCTGCCTCTTCTTCTGCCTCTAAAGGTGCCGGCAGAACATCCGCACCCCCTATATAATGTATGTCGTTGTTATTTTCCGCAAAAAAATTGCGAAAATCCGGAACCATTCTAAACTGAAAGCACTGTGGCATCATTACTTTTAAATACATATTTTTCATTTCTCCTTCAATCACAAATTAGCAGCACGTTCCACATTAGGATTCAAAATAACCTTATATGGTGTGCTGGAAGAAAAGCTTCCTGAATATAATGCAAACAAGGGCTTTTCTACCGTAATAATTTCTTTTTCGTTAATTATTTTTAATTTATCCATGCGAATCACAGGAATCAAGCCATTCTCATTGCCGATTGATGAGTACGGAATGAGATGATAGGAATTATTTTTACCCTTAATAATTCCTTTGACGGAATCTACCAGTACAATATGTACCCATTCGCCATAAATGGGGTCCTTCAAACTATTTCCCGTATCATAGAATGCGGGCAGCCTGACGCTTTTGTGGTCATTTTCAATTATTGCGGTACACAGAAGTCCCCTTTTACTTCCGCGTTCCGAAATATATGCAACCATCCATCTTATAACAGCATTTCCTATGATTACACCAACAGGCAGCACCCACAGCTTTGGAGTCAAATTAGTGCTCATAACCGCATTATGAAGAAAATATCCTACGAGGGTGTAATAATATACCGCATGTAACGCACCTCCCAAAACAAAGGTCACTCCATACATAACTCCCAAGCCTTTTAAATATTCTCCAATCCGCACTCTGCCTATTGTCATAGCCAACATCACCGGTCCGATTACTATATAGCTAATCATGGTAAACGCCCAATGATTAAGTCCGTTCCATAGCACTATCGTTGCCCATGTAGCTCCAACCAAACTTCCAGCAATTCTTTTTATGTATTTAATGCAAATATTCCTGCTTCCGGGCATATCTGCCAAAGTGGTGATGTAATAAAGAATTGTTGTCGTTATGGATAAAACTACATAATCCATAATGAAGTTAACCACGAACAGCACATCAATATAAATTACATAGTGCAATCAACACCTCCTGTCGCGGTACTTGTACATTATATCTAATAAAGATTGAAAAATATGTCGAAGGATAGGAGACATTTTGATTTTTTATAGACATAAAATGACAAAAAGAGAGAAAATCATATTTTGAAGTGAGGTTTTTGGCGTCTGAGAAACCGCGGGCGGTTTCTCAGCGGAACTTTTTGGCTGTCGGAAACCTCTTGGAAGCTTCCTTGGTTTCTGACGGTAGTTTTTGGCGTCTGAGAAACCGCGGGCGGTTTCTCAGTGGAACTTTTTGGCTGTCGGAAACCTCTTGGAAGCTTCCTTGGTTTCTGACGGTAG